>CAILUD010000150.1 GCA_903837285.1 uncultured Bacteroidota bacterium
TGTTATTTTCTATATTGTTGTCAGATGTTTTATTATTTATACCTGCATAATAATTATTAATTTTTTGAAAAATTTCATTTTCTGTTTTCATAATTTCTATTGGATCAATTTCTATAGGTTTATAGTTTTCCCATTTTAAAGCAATTTTATACCAGTTTTCGAATGTATTTATTAGATTGTTGTATATTCTTACATTTTCTTTGTGTAAGTGATTGTTTATAATAAATTTTGTTTCGGATAATTGTTTGATAATTTCATTAATCTTCTTTGAATCAAGAACCCATAATGCATTTTTTCCTGGAAACCATACAGTAGAAAAAAAGATATTTATTTCATTTTTATTGCAAAAGTTTATAATGTCAGGTATTTCATGCCAGTTTTGCTGCATTGGACAGAACGAAAGGCTAATATAATTTTTGTTTGTATGGCAGTATTCCTTGAAAAATAAAATGTTTTTTAAAGTTTCATCTAATGAAGCGTTTACTCTTATGTTTTTATAAGTTTCTTTATTAAGTGAGTCTATTGATATACCAATATTGAAAATTCCACCATTGAGAACGTTTTTAACTTTTTCATTTAAAATTGTGCCATTTGTTTGCACCATAATATTGCATGAAGGGTTTATTTTTCGAACTAGTTCCCATATGTCATAATAGATTGGACTTATAAATGGTTCTCCACCAGAAAAAAGGGTGTATTTTAAATGTGGAATAAATTCTTCTAATTGTGATAGGAAATCTTGTCCGTATGGACTTTCAGTAGGTTTACGATGTTCTCTTTTAATGGCAATAGTTGATGAGAAATCACCTATACACATCGAACACTCAAGATTGCAAAGGTTGCTGATTTGAAATTCCATATATGTAGGATATTCTGAGTGCCCAGGATATTTATCATATGTTGAAATCAAAGTTGATTTATATTGTTTGTTATATAGTGAGTATTTACATTCATCACAGCCATTAATGAGTTCTTTATTTTCTATCTGATTTCGAAAATATATTGCCTTTTCACTATTCCAAATTTCTTTAAGAGATTTTTCATTAATATTTCCCAAAGAGTATTTTTGATTAAAACAACAGGCATACACATCTCCCTCAGCAGAAAAAAACATATTTTTAAAAGGAGCATTACAAAGATGTTTTCTGGCTTTTAGCGGTCTTGTTTTATCGAAGTTCTTAATAATATTTATAGGTAGGGCATAAGCTTCATTATTTTGAAACTTATTATTCCTTTTAAAATATTTATTAAAAAATTCTATTATCATTTAATTTCTCGATTTAAATGTAGATACTGAATTTAGATAATTGTTATCCAATCCTGAACTGATTATTTTTTTAAATAATCTGGCTTCAAAAGGAAACTTCATAAAGTTTAATTTTATTCTTAAAAAGAGAATAGGATAAATAACAATATTTAAAATAAAAGCAAATAATCTTAGTTTTAATGGGAATTTCATAAAAAAGAACGGATTAGTAAAAGGGAGGTAGAAGTTAATAAAATCATCTAATTGTTTATGGTAATCACTTTTATACCAAGGTGCAGTGAATTTATTTGCAAAGAAAACAATTAAATCATCTGTATTTTTAGGATATTTAAATCCATGTTTAAGGCAAAGATCATAAAGTTCAGTTTTCGGAATAGGCTTAAATAAATTAATGTTTACATCTAAATTTCTGTTAATTAGCTTTGCTTTGCCGATTAAATTTAGAGTCATTTTAAAATCTTTGTCTGGGTTTATTGGAAAGCAAACCATTGTGAAATAACGTATGTCGATGTTGTGTTTCTTTAGTTTTCTTACTATTTCTAAATTGTTTTTTACAAAGGTTTTTTTATTAATTAAATCAAGAATTTCCTGATCGCCTGATTCGGCACCTATTTTAATCTTTTTGCAGCCTGATTTATTAATGATATTAATATCTTCATCAGAAAAAGTCTTTAAAAAGCTATTAGGATTTGCATTAGCTTCCCAATCAATATTTAATTCAGAATCTATAATGGAATTACATAATTCAAGTATGAATTTCTTATTTGCAAAAAAATTATCATCACTGAAAGAAACATATGAAATATCATATTTCGATTTAAAATACTTTAAGTCTGTAATTATTTCGCTAACTTCTTTAGGGAACCAGCTCCTACCAAAAATGTATACTAAATTGCAAAAGGCACAATTGTGTGGACATCCTAAAGTAGCAATATAATCAATGCCTCTAAAACCGGTTTCTACTTTTCCATTATAGTTTATAAGTGCATTTATGTCAATTAAATCAAAATTAATTTTAGGGTAATTAATAGGATTGCTTAGTTTGGAAGCAAAATTTATTTTTAACTCATTATTTGTTTTATATCCAATGCCATTTATTTCATCAACATTTTTTTGATTTAACAAATGTTCAGTAAACATTTGAAAAGGAATTTCACCTTGTCCAATACAAATATAATCAACGTAGTTTTCTTTTAAAATCATTTCAGGAAACACAGTAGGAAACCAGCCCCCCCAGATAATTGGTGATGATGAAACAGATTTTACTTTTTTTGAAAATTTAATGGCTCCAGTAATTTGATAACCAATCATTGAGCTTACTCCTGCAAATAAAAGGTTGTTTGCGTTATCTTCAATTATTTTTTCGTAATCTTTTGTTAATCTTTCATCAATAAGAATAATATTAATTTCTAGGTGCCTAATCATTCTTTCAAGATAAAGCAAAGCATAAGGAACATTTGAAGCTACATTATTTGATTCAAGTAGAGGGAAAAATAATATAACTGTTTTTTTCATTTTTTAAATACTTTTTTTATATAATAAAAGTAAATATTTTTAGTTGAA
>CAILUD010000151.1 GCA_903837285.1 uncultured Bacteroidota bacterium
TACTTTATCGCTGCCTAAATTAACAACAGGCGCAACAATCGCAGTTAATGCAACAGAAGTATCCCAAACACAGCCAACAGCATCAACAATAGTGTATGTGTAATTATATACACCCGCTGTTGGTGGGTTAACGGTTAAGTTTGTTGGTGTCTGACTTATAATATGTGGACCGCTTGTCCAGCCTTGTGTTGCAATAGGTATAGTATATTCCCAGATACTTGGAGAAATTAAAGGATTAAATTCTATTTCCCATGAGAAAATATAGCCGTTATCTATAGCCATATTATCTGCAACATTAATTGACCATAGTCCATTTAATGGACAGCCAACCAATCCTGCAAAACTTTCGTATGGGGAATAATCGCCTGTTGGTAATGGTGTTTGAGCAGCTGTTAGAGCCGATTCAGCTACCATTGTGCCAAAAACTGGTGTTGGACTCCAGCAATATGTGTAACCAAGACCTTGTCCCAATAATTCATCATCAATTGCCTCTCCTAAAAACACACTTCCTCCACCAGGATACTCTTTTAAAATTATTGATTGTCCGTTAGGGCACATTAAAGATATTTCAAGATCGCCCAAAAATGAATGTTCCATATTTGCACAAATACCAACTATATCCCAGGCATTTTGTAAAGTTTGTCCGGGTGCAAAACAATTAAAGGTAACTCCGGTAGTGTATGAAACACCTGTTCCATCAGGTAAAAACGTTGTATCGTTAACTCCAAGACTAACATCAATAACCTCGTGATATGGGTCTCCAACAATTGAAACATCAGGATTATTAACTCCTGCAAAAATTAAATTAGCAGTATCGTTTGCACAAATATTTGGTGGTGATATAATATCCTGAAATGGATTACCAGCTGTAATTACTCTTGTATCTATACTGTTTGTACTAGTACAACCATGAATATCGGTAATTTCTAAATATACTGTATATCCACCTGGTTGAGCATAAGTGTGATTTACTACAGGACCTGTAGCTGTTCCGCCATCGCCAAAATACCAATTGTAAACAGAAGTATTATCATTTTGATTATACACAAAATTATTTTGAGGATAGGTAGAATTACCTACAAAATGTATTGATGAACCTGGGCAAATTGCAATATAACCGGTATCAGGACCCGGACTAGTTAGCATAGTGTTAAGATTTGCAAGAACATCCTGACAAACTTGATGACAACTTATTGTTGCATGCCATCCATTGCTTTCAGCTGAACCATTTGAGTAAAAGTGAACAGTAATACAACCAGAAGCATTTGTAAGAGAGGCACGAATTGGTAATAAATCTAATAGTGGAGTAGAATTATCATTATATTTTCCAATTAATGGAGAACTAGTATTTGGTCCATCGTAAATGTATAATGTATCAGATGGCATAATATCAGTGTATGCAAAATATAATTGAATATGCGTATTCAGTGCATCATTCGAGCAGAATGTAACTGTAGCATTTTGATTGGACGAGTAGCCACTCGTCGGAGGTTGGCCTCAGCAATTTTCGGCATGCCCGCCGTCGTCATTAAATTCACCAGTACATGTAGAAATTGTTTGACCGTTTACTACGTCCATGTTATATATCTGGGCTTTTGCAAGTCCAAACAAAGATATAAGGGCTATAAAACAAAATAGTTTTTTCATATTATTTTTCAATTAACTCTGTTTAGACGTAAATTTTTGATTTTAGTTGCCTAAAAAATGTCGTATTTTTGTTGAAATATATTTTTAATTTTTATTAGGAAGTTAATTCATTTATTATTAAAACGTTAAATCGATATAGTTTTTTAAGAAATGACATGTTTTTTTTAGGGTAAAACTTATCAATTAGTTTTAAATATTTTTTCAAATAATTATTGTCAAAATA
>CAILUD010000152.1 GCA_903837285.1 uncultured Bacteroidota bacterium
AAAGGAACTTTTGAATTCAAAAGTTCCTTTTAATAATTTACAAATTTTATTAAAATTTAAATGATACCCCACCTAAAACTAAAGCACCACCAATACCAAATTCTAAACGTGCACCAATGTTATCGGTAAAGAAATATCTTAAACCAATAGCACTTCTCCAAGCTACAGGAACAGATGATGAAATACTTCCACCTGTAAATGTAGGATCATTTGATTCGTATTTTAAACTCCAGCTTGAATAACCAACGCCAAGTATAAAATAAGGATCAAGAGCATCACTTGTAGCAAAATGGAAGTTAAAAGTAGGAAGTACTCTTATTCTTGGAACAGAAACTTTATAATTATAAGTAGTAGTAGCTGTTTCAGTCCATTCAACTGATGAATTAGCATAAGTAAAACATAAACCAATACCTATTTTATCAGATAATAAATATTCACCTTGAAGTCCAATAGGACCCATTGTTCCAATTTTAAAACCAGATTGAGTTGTTCCTGAATTTTCATAAGCTGCTTTTAAAATTGATGTATATAAATTTGGAAAACCATAAGATGCATCAACAATGACATTGCCCTGCTCAATACATTGTGCATTAGCTTTATTAGAGCTATAAAAATTAACTGCTATAACAGCAATAATAACAAAAAAGATTTTTCTCATAATTATTTATTTTAGGTTAATAAGTTTTTTCAAAGATATAAAATTATTTAGATTTACAAATATTATTTTGAAATTAATCTAAAATATTCAAAAATAATTTTAATTAATTGTCTGATTGACAAACCTTATAATTCTCATTTTCAAAAACAAATAGTTTATTTATAATTCGTTATCTTACTTTCCTTTCCCTCAGAGTCTTCTAAAAGAGACTTTGAGAAAACATTACCCACCTATAACATTAAACATATTTTCATTACTATATGTACCGCACTTAGGTTTGTTTTCCAGAGCTAATTTAATTGCCTGGCTAGCTCCCAGCTCCCTAACATTATACGCAATATCGTTAAATAAACAAGGCCTTAAATAACCATCGCTTGATAAGCGTAATTTGTTACAGACTTTACAATCACCTCCTGTTCCACCTTCTACAACAGAAAACTCGCCTGTTTTTAAATTCATTTGATGAATAAACCTAACTATTAATCCATTTGCTTCGCAATATTCTTTTACCTTTTTTGCATCAGGCTCATTCTGCGATTTTTCTATTACACAATTTATTTTTATTGGGCTAAGTCCCGATTCTTTAGCTGCTTTAATACCCTCAAGAACCTTTGTTATATCGCCTCCTCGGGTTATATCTTTAAATTTATCGACATCTAAAGTATCTAAACTTATATTGACTCTTTTTAAGCCCGCATCAAATAATGGTTTGGCAAATTCTTTTAATAATATTGCATTTGTAGTTAGAGATAAATCCTTAAGTTCTTTTATTTGCGATAACAATCTGATTAATTCAACAATATTTTTTCTAATGAGAGGCTCTCCTCCCGTTATTCTTACTTTACTAATTCCATAACCAACAGCAACTTCTACAAATTCATTAATTTCTTCAAAAGATAAAATATCAGTATGATTAATAAGCTTTACACCACCTTCGGGCATACAATATTTACAACGAAGATTGCAACGATCTGTTACAGAAATTCTTAAATAATGAATATCTCTGTTATATTTGTCTAACATTTACTAAATCTCCTTTTTTTAATTCAAAAACTCCAATACCAATTGGAAATATAACATCTGCTTCACATATTGATGAAACATGTGCAGAACCATGAAATTCTACAGGAACAACTTCGCTATTATTATTTACTTTTGAAGGTACCCAAAGCATAACTTCAGCTTTTGCTCTTTTAAAATCGGTAGCTAATGGTAAAAAAATATTTTTTTGAGATTGAGTAGATCCCATCATTTTCTGTAAAAATGGTTTTACTAAAATCTCGAAAAGCACGAATGAAGATACCGGATTACCTGGCAATCCAAAAACAAATGCATTTTCGTGAATACCAAAAACAGTAGGCTTACCAGGTCTTATTTTAATTTTCTCGAATAATAAATCAACATTATTTTGCTTTAAAATTTTAGGTACAAAATCGAAATCACCCATCGAAACACCTCCGGTTAAAATAACTACATCATTTTCTGAAATAGCTTTTTTTATTGCCAAATCAGTCTTTTCTTCAGTATCTTCAATTATTCCAAAATATACAGGTATTGCATTAGTTTTTTGAACCTGAGAATATAATTGCCAAGCATTAGAATTTCTTATTTGTCCCAAAGCAGGAATCGAATCAGGCTCAACAAGCTCACTACCCGTGGTTAAAATAGCTACTTTAGGTTGTTTGTAAACAAATAATTCAGGATAACCAACCGAGGCTATTAGTGCAATATGTTGCGGTTGAATATTCAATCCTTCTTTCAACAATATTGCATCTTTTTTTATATCCTCAGCTTTGTATGCGACATTTATTCCAGTTTTTTCTAGAGTGAATCTAATATGGTTGCTATCAATCTCTTTTGTATGTTCAACCATTAAAACGCAATCTGCTCCTACTGGCAACATTGCCCCTGTCATTATTTTAGAGCATTGATTCTGAATTATGTTATTTTTGGGAACAGATCCAGCTTGAATAGTTTCAATAACTTCTAAAATATTATGAATATCTGATATCTTACAAGCATACCCATCAACAGCAGATTTATCAAAAGGAGGCATATCCATGTCAGCAATAATATCCTGAGCTAAAGTTCTATTTAAAGAATCTAATAACTTAACTTTTTCTGTGCCAATAACTTTAGCCTTTTCCAGAACTGTTTTTAAAGCCTCTTCGAATAGTATCATTTCTAAAATAAATTATTTGCAAAATTAACTAATTTTAAGCTATTTATTAAACAGTTTTTTAATATCTTTGAAGCTAATTTATTGTTATTTTAAACAAATGAATATTTGTTTTTAAATAGTTAAAATTTAACAACATAAAACATGATAGCAAATTTAGTATTATTAGGAATGTTTGGCGGACAAGAAATTATTATTATTTTAATTATTGTTTTGCTTCTTTTTGGTGGTACAAAAATCCCTCAACTTATGCGTGGGCTTGGCAGAGGAATGAATGAATTTAAAAAAGCAAAAGATGGTGTTTATGATGATTTAGATGTTAACGACACCAAATCACCTAAAACAGACAAAAATAATTCAGCAAAATCAAAAGAAGATAACAAATAGAAGAATATCGCTATTCGTTTTTTTAACACTTAAAACTGATAAATAGCGATTTACATTATCTCATATGTTTAGATTTCTATTTGGGTTATATAAAAAGAAAGAACAAGATTCAACGTTTTGGACTCACCTTGATGAATTAAGAAAATATCTTTTTAGATCAGTAATTGTAATTTTTATTTTTGCAATTGTTGCTTTTATCTATAAAGACTTTATATTTAATACACTAATACTATTACCCAGCGATACAAAATTTATTACTTATAAGGTTTTCTGTAAAATTGGCACATTGCTCAACTTTGATTCCTTATGCTTTCAACCATTTAAGTTAGATTTAATTAATACTGAAATTGGCGGTCAATTTCGCTATCATTTGTTAATTTCCACAATTGTTGGAATAATAGTAGCATTCCCTTTTATAGCATATCAACTGTGGTTATTTATTAAGCCTGCACTTAAAGAAAAAGAACTAAAATCATCAAGAGGAATTATACTTTACATTTCAGGATTATTTTTATTTGGAGTTTTATTTGGATATTTTTTAATTGCTCCTTTAACAATAAATTTTCTTGCCACTTATGAGTTAAGTTCAAATATAAAAAACCTTATTTCGGTTGGATCATATATCTCAATTTTATCAATTCTAACTTTATCAATGGGTATTGTATTTGAACTTCCTGTATTAATATATTTTTTAACAAAAATAGGACTGTTATCTTCATCATTTTTAAGAAATCACAGAAAACATGCTATAGTAATAATTGCAATACTTGCTGCATTTATTACACCTTCGGGCGATGCATTTAGTTTGTTATTGGTTGGTTTTCCAATATGGATGCTTTTTGAAATAAGTATATTTGTTAGTAAAAAAGTTGAAAAAAACAGAAAAGAAATTTAGACTAATTTCCAAAGGTTTTCTGTCACTACAATTTTATTTTTTAGCTTTATTAACTCTTCATTAAGCTTGCCTTCTTTAACTGAAATAATTATATCAGCATTTTTTCTATTTGTTATTTTAATACTATCCTGATCATTGTTATTTGCTGATTCTATAAAAACTAATAATCCTGGTTTAAATATTCTGCCTAGAATTCCCGATTCAGAAATAATTAATCGGCTATCGCCTATATGATTTAAAATAAAATTAAAGGCTGATTCAAGTTGATAATCTTTAGTTTCTAAATAATAAACGGGGTTAGCCCCAGCCTGAAGAAATAACGAACTATCTTTTTGTGTAATTTCATTTTCTATATAAATATTACAATCAACATCATGCCAAATTTTTTCTCTGGGTTGTTTATCGGCATGAAAATGTGGCGATATTTTTATTGCAGCAATTTTATTTTTCTCAATATTATTATTAATTATAGATTGCACTAAGGCAGTTTTACCGGTATTTCGTCCAGAGCCACAAACAATAAGCAGATTAGGAATAAATTTTCTCATTGTAAATTATTTAAATCATTAATTGTATTAACATTCGAAAATAAATTTTCTTTAAAAAAAGAAACAGTTTTATCAATATTTATTTTCTTGAAATTACTAATTGAAATCAAACTTAATGGAGAATAATCATTCTTTAAGAATAAGTTTTCAATTATAGGGATTAATGATTTTGAATAAACGGCACATAATGGTTCATAATGGGAATTATAAAATGGCATTATCAAATCATTTTCTTTAGCATTACTAATAATATATCTTATTAAATCTTCAGAAACTAAAGGCATATCGCACGTTAAAACCACATTAAAATGGTTTGAGCTTTTCTTTAAACAGGAATAAATACCAGCTAACGGACCAAATTTTCCGATTTCATCTGGAACTTTTATATAGTTATATTCTGGAAATTTATTTGAGTCGGCGCTTATAACAATTTCATTACAAAACTTTTTTAATATGTTAATTGGATATTCTATAAGTGGCACATTGTTATACAACAATTTACTTTTATCCTTTCCTATTCTTTTACTTTCTCCACCAGCTAGAACAATCCCTGAGATATTCATGCATGCAATTATTTAATTTTAAAATAACTTTTAATGTTTTTGTCAGAAATGTAATACATAACTGTACCTACTACCATTCCAATTAAATAACCATAAGGTAAACCGCATGCGATTAATGCAACTATTAAAGCTATAAAAAAACTTTTTTTGGAATCGATAATATCTTTAATAAAAATCATGAGCGTTAATCCTTCAAATAAAAGAATAACGCCTAATATTGGCAAAGGAAAAATCTTAACAATTTGCTCAAAGCTACCGCTAAAAAAGAATCCCAAAATTAAAAACAAAATGCCGTAAATAAAAACAGAACCACCTGTTCTTGCTCCAAAAGCATAATGACCGGCCATACCACCCGAACCATGACAAGTTGGAACACCTCCTAAAAAAGGATTCATAATATTAATTATGGAATATGTAAGACTTATTTTTTTTATTGTTATTTTTTTCTCTGGAAAATAATCCGTTGCCATTTGTTTTGTTGCTATAATTGAATTTCCAAGCGAAAGTGGTATTTGTGGTAAAGCTAAAATTAAAAATCCAGTTAAAATATCAGTCCAGTTTGGCATATATAATTTTGGTAACGATACACTTACAGCATTCGCAATATTAAAATCAGTGAAATTAAAAATTAAAGCATAAATTACTCCAAGAATAATAATAAATATTGCAGGTGGATATTTTCTATTTCCAATTAAAATAATTGTAATTACAAATGCAATACCAGCAAGCCAATAGCCTGAAACGGAATCAGCTACCACATACTCTTTTAAAGCAATTAGAGATAGTTGAATGCCCAATCC
The DNA here is from genome assembly GCA_903837285.1 of uncultured Bacteroidota bacterium. Classification (GTDB taxonomy): domain Bacteria; phylum Bacteroidota; class Bacteroidia; order Bacteroidales; family GWA2-32-17; genus GWA2-32-17. The sequence goes on from CAILUD010000152.1 coordinate 6,031, forward strand.
GAATTGAATACCACGAATAACAACCTTAGGAATATACTTAGCAAGTAAATCAACTAATCCCGTTAACGAGAGAACTAACATAAACACACCAATTGCTAAACCCCCACCATAAATAACTTCGGGAGCTATTTTCTGAGTTATAACAATCATCGCAACTGCTTTCAATGGCTGAACAGGCATCGGAATTCCATACAATAAAGCAGTTAATAATTGCATTATACCATATGTAATTAAAACGCTGGCAGTATCGAGACCAGAGGCCAGTATCATTCCAATTATTAAAGGTAAATCGGTTCCTATATCACCAAATGCACCCGATAATTCATTTCGGTCGAATCGGATTCGTTTTTTTAATTTATTTAATATATTCATCACACAAAATAAAAATGCCTTCAATCAATTAGAAAGAAGGCATCATCATTAAAATATTTTAATGATTTTCTCCTTTCCAATTTGGGTATTAACCTCGGGTGGGCGTTTTGTTTCCATTGGCCCAATGGTTAAATTTCATAGACTTTCATCTTTAGAAAATTTAACTCGGAGACTACAATAAATATAACTTTGTTGATAAAAACCAACTTGCAAAGTTATAAATTAATAATAAACAGAAATAAAAATTATAGTTATAATTCCTAATTTTATAATAATTTTGAGACGAAAACGTTTCATCGATATTAATTTATTTTTTCATGTTAAGACTTATATTTAAAATAATCATATTTACATACTTATCGCTCTTTTGCAATTTAATTTTTTCTCAAGACGATATATACAGTAAATTTACTAAAAGAGCTGATATCTCATATACAAGTAATGAGTATTTTAAGGCTTTAAATATGTACAAAGACTTATATAAAGAATCTCAAAATAAAGAAGAAAAAAACTATATTTCTTTTCGTATTGCTGAGTGTTATAGAAACATGAATCAAACTCAGAAAGCTGAATCCCAGTATTTAAAAGTAATTACAAAGAATTATCAAAACCCACTTATTTATTACTATTATGCTGATATGCTTCAACGTAATGAAAAATATGCCGAAGCTGCAGTTCAGTATGAAGAATATCTTAAAAGAGTTCCTAACGATGAAAAAGCAAAAGTATCTAAAGTATCATGTTCCTTATCTGCCAGATGGATTGAAAGTCCGACTAGATACGTAATTGAAAACAGAAAAGAATTAAACTCAAAAGAAAGCGATTTTGCTCCAGCTTATGCTTCCAGCGATTATTTAAATATTTACTTTACTTCTACCCGCCCAGGTTTTCATGGTGAAAAAATTAACCCCGTTACAGGTCAGATTTATTCAGATATTTTTGAAACATCACTTGATAAAAAAGGAGACTGGAGTAAACCGGTACCTTTAAACGATACTATTAACTCACCTAACGACGATGGCACACCTTTTTTAGCAGAAAATTATAACAGCATGTATTTTACCCGTTGTAAAGTAGTTAGAGGAATAAAATTAGGTTGTCAGATTTATAAAGCAACACGTGACGCAGGCGAAGACTGGCAAAAATACGAAATTGTTCAAATTGCTAATGATAGTATATCTGTAGGTTATCCCTCACTTTCGAAAGATGGATTAACATTGTATTTTGTTGCGAAAATGCAGGGAGGTTTTGGCGGAAATGATATTTGGGTAATGACAAGAAAATCGAGAACTAAAGCATTTGGAAATCTTGAAAATCTTGGAATTGAAATAAATACTTTGGGCGATGAAATGTTTCCTTTTATTCGTGAAAACGGAATACTTTATTTTTGCTCAAATGGACATCCTGGAATGGGCGGTCTGGATATTTTTAAGGCTACAAAAAATGAAGAAAACGAATGGGAAGTCGAAAATATGAGATATCCAATTAATTCTTCTCAAGATGATTTTAATATTATTTTTAAAGGAAATAACGAAGAAGGATTATTTAGTTCATCTCGTAAAGGTGGTAAAGGAAAAGATGATATTTACTCTTTCATTTTACCATCAATGGAATTTGTATTACAAGGAGTAATTAAAGATGAAAATAGCGATAAACCAATAAAGGGAGCCCGAATTAGAATCGTAGGAAGTGATGGTACCGACCTTGATATTACTACACTTGATGATGGTTCATTCAGATATAAACTTAATCCACATACAAATTATATTTATTTAGCAAAAAAAGAAGGTTATTTAAACGGTAAAGGAAGAATTACTACTGCCGAATTAGCAGACAGCAAAACATTTAGCGATGAAATTAGACTGTCATCTATTAAAAATCCGGTTGAAGTAGAAAATGTTTTGTACGACTTTGGAAAATGGGAATTGCGCCCCGAAGCAAAAAAAGAATTAAATGGTTTAATAGATATTTTAAAGGCTAACCCAAATATTACTATTGAACTAGGCTCAAATACCGATATGGTTGGTGATTCTACTTCTAATTTTTTACTTTCTCAAAAACGAGCACAATCTGTTGTTGATTATTTAGTTGAAAAAGGAATTACAAAAGATAGATTATCGGCTAAAGGATATGGTAAATCACTCCCAAAAGTAATAAATGGAAGAAATGCAAAAGCCGAATTATTTAAAGAAGGTGATGTATTATCTGAAGAATTTATTAATAAACTTGCCACTCCTGAGCTAAAAGAAAAGGCAAATCAAATGAACAGAAGAACAGAATTTAAAGTTCTTACAACTAACTATATTCCAGATGTAGATGAAGAATAATTCTAAGTTTATTAACAATACGTCAACAATTACCTAAATTTCAATCATTTAATATTTTTACATTTTAAAGATTTTTATGTTAATCAATTAAAAAATGAAAAATATTATTTTGTATCTTTGAATAAAATAAAACCAACATGAAAACATTATTGTTTTTTGTTTCTATATTTTTCAATTTAAATTTGGCAATTGGTCAAACAGATAGCACCAATGAATATTTTGATGCTGCAAATTTAAAACCGGTTAAAACTAGCCCAAAAAGTCAATGGGGAGTTAATGTAGGTGCTTTTGGCGGTAGTTATAATGGTCAAGGTTACTACGGTTCATTTTTATCTCCTAGCTATAAATTAAATTTGTCACAAAAATTTTCTGTTCAGGCAGGTGTAATATTCAGTAGTTTTAATATGCCAAATAGAAATAACAATGAAGGTGGCTCAATAATTAACAACACATATAATACTTCCATATTTTATACTCAAGGAGTTTATAAAGTAAATAATAAAATATTTATTACTGGTGGTGCATATACATCTCTAAATAACAAATCTGCAACTTCAAATAATTTAAATCCTGCATATTACAATGACGATATAAAGGGAGGAAAAATTGGTATCGGATACAACATTAATGACCATTCTAGCCTTTACCTTGAAATGCAAATTAATAAAGGATACTCACCTTTTAATTCATGCTCATCATCATTTTCAAATGGTTTTGGAAATTCATTTGTAGGCTGGTAATTTTTAATATTATTTCTCATTTATTTTTTTAAGCTTTTTTTATATATTAGCGGTATTAATAACCCTTTAAAACTGCTTAATATGAATCGATTTAGTTTACTACTAATTATTATTATCTTAAGTCTTTCTGCATCCAATTTAAGCTACAGTCAGACCTTTAAGTCTATTATGGCTGATGATATAATTATCAGACAAAAAGTAAAAGAAAATCCTCAGATTATTGAAGATTATAAACTTTATGAAAAGAATTTCAAACAAATAATTGAAAATCTTAATTCATTTAAAACAGATACATTATTAAACGGTAAAAGAATAATACCAGTTGTTGTGCACGTTATTCATGCAAATGGACCAGAAAATATTAGCGATGCTCAGGTAATAGATGGCATTAATAAAATGAACATCGATTACCAAAAACAAAATGCAGATACTACTGCAATTTTTGGTATATTTAAAGCCCGTGCTGCAAATTGTGCAATTGAATTCAGATTAGCAAAAATTGATACCAATGGAAATTGCACAAATGGTATTGAGCATATTTTTGACCCACAAACAAACTGGGCTTATTTTAATACCATGAAACAATATGTTTGGGATCCAACAAAATACATGAATATTTTTGCAGTAAATTTTATTTACCCCGAAGGAATGACATTACCTGATGGTGCATTTATTGGTGGTATGTCTCCTTTTCCTCCAGATAACACTTTATCGCAAGCATTAACTGGCGGAGATACTGATATTGACGGTGTTCTTATCAGACAGGATTGTATTGGTACAATTGGAACTGCAACCAATATGGGTGGTATGGGAATAAATTTACTTAACAGAACTTTTACTCACGAAACAGGTCATTATTTTAATTTATATCACCCATTTCAATCATTATATGCAGCATTAGGTATTGATGGTTGTGGAGCATTATTTATTACTGCCGGCGATGAAGTTTCAGATACACCACCAGTTGCTGTAGCCACTCAGAACACTTCTTTAAATTGTTTTACACCAGGTAGTATAAATTCATGTACTGGAGACAATCCTGACGAACCAGATATGATTGAAAATTATATGGATTATCAGTTTGGATATTGCACAAATATTTTTTCGAATGGACAAAAACAAAGAATGGATGCAACACTAGCCGCAATAAGACATAACTTATGGACTAAAGAAAATCTTATTGCAACCGGAGTATTAGATACAAGTATTCATAATATTTGCACTCCAATTGCTGATTTTTCTGCTTCTCCTAGAGTTGCATGTGTTGGAGATGCAATCAATATTACAGACATTTCATATAACGGTACGCCAAGTTCGTGGAGTTGGGATTTAACCGGAGCTACACCAGCTATTTCAACTGTTCAAAATCCTACAGTAATTTACAATACAGCTGGTTTATTTCCTATAAAACTTGTTGTTACTAATGCATCTGGAAACGATAGTATAACAAAAACATCTTTTATTCGTGTTTTTGATCCAGCAGCAAATATTAATGTTCCTTTATCAGAAGATTTCGAAACTGGTATTAATCCAAGCTGGATAGTAAATAATTCGGCTGGAAATGGCTGGGAAGTTACCGATACTGCTTCAGTTTCGGGAACAAAATCTGCAAGAATTAGTAATTTTGCAGGAAATCAAAACGGTAGCTTTGATGATTTAATAAGCGAAGGATACAATCTTAATTCGCTTACAACATCTGTAATTCCACTAAAAATAAAGTTTAAATATGCTTATTGTGGAAAAATTAATGCAGGCTCAATACTTGCTGCTGCCGATACAGCATTTGATAAAATGAGAATATTAGTTTCTACTAATTGCGGTAAAACATGGATTCAAAAATGGGCAAAAGCAGGTGTATTATTGCAAACCACTGCAAACCCAAATCAAAATAGTTTTAATCCTGTTGCAGCCGATTGGTCATCAGATTCTGTAAATATTCAACTTTATTTAAATCAACATCAGATTAATTTCCGTTTTAAATTTGAGTTTTATAGTAGCGGTGGAAATAATATCTATATCGAAGATATTAATATTGATAACGGCACTTATACTGGAATGGATTCGTATTCAATGGATTTAATAAATATGCAAATTTTCCCTAATCCAGTATCTGATAACTCAACAATATCATTCGATTTGCCTGAAAATATGCAAACTAAAATTCAGATTTTTGATATGATTGGGAAAGAAGTTAAATCAATTGAGAATAATGAACTGTCACTCGGACATCACGAATATAATATTAACAAAAATGATTTAAAATCGTCGGGATGTTACTTTGTAAAGCTTTCTGCTGGTGAATTTGTGTTTACCAGAAAGTTAATGGTAAAATAATTAGTAAAAAAGTAAAAATCATTAAAAGGTGCAGAAAACTCTGCACCTTTTTTATTATTTTTGCAATCTTAGTAAACAAAAAAATTAATGTTTTAATATTATGAACGAGAAAACCAGAATCTTAGCTAAAACAAAAAACATTCAGATAATTATTGATAATTGTCTTTTACAAAAAACCGAATTTACAGCAATTCCACGCAACTCAAATTCTGAAGATTGGGAAGTTGAATTAAATATTAAAAGTATTTCAAAAGCTTTGGAATGGGGAATGTTTATTAAATCTAACAGATTTGAATTAGCAACTAATGAATTATTTGTTAATCCAGTTATTGCTCCTGTAGTACAACAAAAACCTAAACCAAAAAGAAAAGAAAGACCTACTAATTTTTCCGAAACAGCTGAGGAACAAACAGAAGAAACCGAAAATGAAGTTAATTTGTTAAAAATGGAAACACAATCAAATAATCTTTTATCGTTCGAATAAGTTTATTTGCCATTTATTCTGTTTGCTAACATATTTTTTAAATAAAAGAAATCGAATAAACCTTTCATATTATTTGCTTACAATAAATTACACAAACTTGCAAGTTTTTTAAAATTAGCGTAGGTTTGAAAAAAAATAAGAATGTCTCGACTATTATTGATAATAATTTTTATTTGTCCTTTATTTTTAACCGCTCAAACCGAGACCAAATTAATTTTAAAAGGTGGTGTTTATGCAAGCTCTAATGATGCACCTGTAGGTTATGCAGGAGTTCATATTCGATCAACAATTATTGGTGCAGTTACAACCGAAGATGGGAAATTTGAATTATCATTTGAACCTCAATATTTAAAAGACACTTTAATTTTCTCGTCAATTGGATATAAGCAAGTTAAAATTCCAATTGCTAAAATAAATTTAAAACAGTTTTTAAGAGTAGAAATTGAAGATTCGTTATTTCTTTTAAACGAAATTGTTGCAATGTGTTATGACAACATAGAAGCACTTCGCTGGAAAAGCAAAAAGAATGATAAAAGCCAGTATCTGCTTACATTTTCAACCCGCGAACTTCAGAATGCAGCAAATTATATAAGTATATTAAAAGAGAATTATGGCGGCGATGCTAAAATAAAAACAAATTTTATTCGCTGGAAAAAAGTTAAAGTAAATGGAATACCGGATAAAGTAACTCTTACTGTTTCATGGTTCCCTTGCCCCTATTGTCCCGACCAGATTAATAATGTTGCTGTAACATTAGAAGTACTGGACAAAAAAGATAATAACCTGGTTGAAAACAATACGTACCGTAAACCTTTAATAAATTATTATCAGAATCTTTTAGATAAAACATTTGCACAAGGTGTAGATAATGCACAACTGGAAGAAAGAGCACAGGTAATGTATCTTAAAAAAGCAAAAGAGCCTTATACTGGACAATGTTATGGATATTACGAAACCGGTCAGAAAGGATTGCGTGGCGCATATGAAAAGGGAATTAAAAATGGTTTCTGGGAATATTGGTATAGTAACGGACAAAAGAAAATTGAAGGAACATATTCCAACGGAAAAAAAGAAGGAAAATGGCGTTTCTGGTATTCTAACGGACAGCCTAGAATAGTTGGTAATTACATTGATGACGAAATGGATGGAAAAAATTTCTGGTACTATGAGAGTGGTGCAAAAAAGAAAGAAGCAACATTTCGCAAAGGTGTTTATTTAGAAAAAACCGAATGGGACGAAAAAGGTAATGTTACCGATATTACTAATTTCTTAAAATAATTTGGTTGTAATAAAATGAGAAATATTTTTGAAACAATCGGAGGCTGGATTCGCACTATTATAGATTTCTTTTACCCTCCCTTTAGGAAGTTTACAACATTGCAATTCTTTAGATACGGAGTAACTGGTGCTGCAAATTTAGTTTTCGACTGGGTTTTGTTTTTTGTTATATATACTTTTGTTTTACAACACCAGATGCTAAATTTGGGTTTTATAACATTAAGCTCACATATTGCAACATTCTGCATAAAATTTCCCATAGTTCTTTTTTCTGGATTTTTATTACAAAAATATGTTACTTTCAACGATTCAGATTTACGAGGACATGTTCAATTATTCCGATATCTGGTAGTATTTGTAATAAATCTTTTAGTTAATTATGCTGGTTTAAAATTATTAGTTGATGTTTTTAATTTATATCCTACCATTTCTAATATGTTAGTTTCAATTATTACAGTTTTTATCAGCTATTTCTCACAAAAAAGGTACACTTTTAAAGTTGTACAGAATTAAAACAGAAAACATTCAGGTACTTATATATACAAAATATTAAATATTTTGTATATATAAGTGTTAAAAAAATATAGCATTAATCTTTTTTGTATTGTATTATTTAATAATTTTGACATATAGTTTACAATAATACATATAGATTTTATAGCTACAGAATTAATAACAAAATAAAAATTATACTTTATGAAAACACAAACTCTACGCTTTCTGGCAATTTTAATGCTTTTAGCATTTAACAGTAACGTTTTTTCACAAACAACGGTGACCATTTGTCCGGATGGAACTAATGGACAAGATGCATTTATAAGAGATATTGCTCCAACCACTAACTTTGGCGCTAATCCAGAATTTGGTGCTGCTGCCTGGACATATAGTGGTACTGACATGATTACACGAACATTTATTGATTTTGATTTTTCATCTATTCCTAATGGAGCTACCATACTTTCAGCTAATTTATATCTTTATAATTATGCTAATGCGCAAACCAATAATGGGGAACACAGTCAATTAAATGGCACAAATGAATTGGTTGTACAAAGAATTACTGGTGCATGGGATAATTCGACCATTAACTGGAATAATAAACCAACTACATCTACACAAAATCAAGTAATAACTCCAGCAAGCACCTCAATTCATCAGGATTATAACATTAATGTTACCGGATTAACTCAGGACATTATAAATAATCAAGCTAATAGCCATGGATTTATGTTTAAACTTCAAACTGAAGTTAAATACAGATGCGTTGTGTTTGCATCAAGTAATAATACTGATCCAAATCTTAGACCCAAACTTGTTATTACTTATTCTGAAAATAACCAAAATTGCATAACTATTCGCCCAAATGCTCAAAATGGAAAAGATGCATTTATTAGAGATATTGCTCCAACTACAAACTTTGGTTCAAATCCAGAATTTGGCGCTTCTGCCTGGACATATAGCGGTACTGAAATGATAACCCGGAGTTTTATTGATTTTGATTTTTCAGCTATTCCTACTGAAGCTACAATACTTTCAGCTAATTTATATCTTTATAATTATGCCGATGCACAAACCAATAATGGGGAACACAGTCAATTAAATGGCACAAATGAATTGGTTGTACAAAGAATTACAAGTGCATGGGATAATTTAACTATTAATTGGAATAATAAACCAACTACATCTACACAAAATCAAGTAATAGTTCCAGCCAGCACCTCTATTCATCAGGATTATAATATTGATGTTACTAATTTAACACAAGACATAGTTGATAATTTAGCGAATAGTCATGGATTTATGTTTAAAATTCAAACCGAAATTAAATACAGATGTGTTGTGTTTGCCTCAAGTAATGTAGTTGACACTAATCTTGCTCCAAAGATTGAAATATGTTATATTAATGATAATGGTGTTCACAATCTTTCATTATCAGATAATATTAAAATATACCCTAACCCTGCTACCGACAAAATCACCATTTCAAATATTGACAACTCTAATGAAATTATAGCGACAATTATAGATTTTCAAGGTAAAATAATTTTAGAAAATAAATTCTTTAGACAAAATTCTTTTGAATTAAATGTTAATTCGCTATCAAAAGGAATTTACATTTTAAAATTACAAACTGATAAGAATATTGAATTTAAAAAGTTTGTGAAACAATAGATAAAATAAGATTAAATAAATACCTAAATTATATTTACAAATTACTTTAAAATGTCATTTTAATTAAAAACATTTTACTGTTTATATTGTTACCAAAGTTATTTCTTGCTCTTTCCGGATTTATAATCCGAAAGAAAATAACTTGTGGATTTATAATTTGTTGGAAATAATTCCAACAAAGGCATAAAAACTTGAAGGTCACACTGAGGTTCTCGAAGTGTGATGGTAATGTCATCCTTCGAGAACCTCAGGATGACGGATAGTGCTTAGAATTCCGATTTAAAATAAAACTGAATATCTGGGAAATTATCCTGAGCCATTTTTAAACTAAAGGCAGAATCGGCTAAAAACACATCTCTCCCATATTTATCTTCGGCCAGATACTGTGTTTTTCGTTTCTTAAAATCTTCTAATTGCGCTCTGTTATCGCTAACAAACCAACATGCTTTATGAAGTTGTATTGAGTCGTACCTGCATGATGCAGAATACTCATTTAGTAATCTGAATTGTATAACATCAAACTGAAGAGCACCAACTGTTCCAATAATTTTGCGATTCGAAGTTTTATGAGTAAATAATTGTGCAACGCCCTCATCGGTTAATTGCTCCAAACCTTTTGCAAGTTGTTTGGATTTAAAAGGATCACTATTCTCCACATAGCGGAATAACTCTGGTGAAAAACTTGGAATTCCTTTAAAATTTAATATTTCACCTTCAGTTAATGAGTCGCCTATTTTAAAGTTACCAGTATCGTGCAAACCAATAATATCACCTGGAAATGCTTCTTCAATAATTGACTGTTTTGCAGCCATAAATGAAGTTGGGTTTGAAAACTTAAACCACTTGCCCTGCCTTACATGCATGTATGGTTTATTTCTTTCAAATACACCAGAACATACTTTAACAAAAGCAATTCGTGCACGGTGCAACGGATGCAAGTTAGCGTGTATTTTAAAAACAAAACCCGAAAATTTCTGTTCTTCCGGATTTACAATTCTTTCGTTGGTCTGCGATGGTAATGGAGATGGTGCTTGTTCTAAAAATGAATTTAAAAGTTCGTTTACACCAAAATTATTTAAAGCAGATCCAAAAAATACCGGTGCAACCAAACCTTCCAAATATTCTTCTCTTATTAATTTTGGATATACTCCTCTTACAACTTCAATATCTTCGCGTAATTTATTTGCTGCTTCTTCGCCTATATATTTTTCTAGCTCTTTACTAAAAATAGATTCTATTTTAATTGAATCTTCTATTAATTGTTTTTCCTGCCCGCTAAAAAGATTTAGACTTTCATTGTAAAGATTATAAACACCCTTAAATGTTTTTCCCATTCCAATGGGCCAAGTCATAGGACAAAGACTGATTTTTAGTTTCTGTTCTATTTCATCAAGTAGGCTATAAGGGTCAAGTCCTTCCCTGTCCATTTTATTTAAGAAAAATATAGAAGGTGCATTTCTCATTCTGCAAACGTTAGATAGTTTTTCAGTCTGAGTTTCGACCCCTTTAGCAGAATCTACAACTATTATAACACTATCTACAGCAGATAAAGTACGATAAGTATCTTCGGCAAAATCCTGGTGACCGGGGGTATCTAGAATATTTACTTTATAACCTTTATATTCAAATCCCATTACCGAAGTAGCAACTGAAATACCGCGCTGCTTTTCAATTTCCATAAAGTCGGAAACTGTAGTTTTCTTAATTTTATTCGACTTTACAGCACCTGCTTCGTGAATAGCACCACCAAACAAAAGTAATTTTTCTGTTAAAGTGGTTTTTCCTGCATCGGGGTGACTAACAATTGCAAATGTACGTCGTCTCTTAATTTCGCTTATCTGATCCATCAATTTTTTAAATAATCTGCAAAAGTAATCTATTTCTGAAGACTTTAAAAAATGAATAGTTATTCAAGTAATATAATTAAAATGAATTCTAAATAATCGTTGTTGTTTAATATTAAAGGAAATACACAACATCTTAATTGTCATACTGAGCATCGCGAAGTATCTATTTGTCAAAAATATAGATTCTTCTCTACATTAAGAATGACAAATATTTGTAAAAAATGTAATTTTGCAAAAAATAAATTTCATGAACCCAGAATTTTACAATACAGACGTTTTCAATTATATAGTGCTTCCATTATTGATTTTTTTAGCTAGAATATGCGATGTTTCAATAGGTACACTCAGAATAATTTTTGTTTCTCGTGGAAAAAAGAACATCGCTCCTATTCTTGGTTTTTTTGAAGTATTTATCTGGATAATTGTTATTGGAAAAATAATGCAGAATGCCAGCAATTTGCCTTGTTATATTGGTTATGCTGCCGGTTTTGCAACAGGTAATTATGTTGGAATGTGGATAGAAGAAAAACTTGCTATGGGTTTTGTTGTTGTTCGTATTATCACTCCAAAAGATGCAGTTGAATTAATACATGCCTTGCGCGAAGAAAAATTTGGTATTACAACAATTCCTGCAGAAGGTGCTATTGGAAAAGTTGATGTTATTTTTACTTCAATTCATAGAGCCGATTTACCGCGTGTGGTTGAGTTAATACAAATGCATAACCCAAAAGCATTTTATACAGTTGAAGATTTAAAATATGTTAGCGAAGGTGTTTTTCCAGTACATCAAAGTCTTTTGAAAAAACAAGGAATTTCTTCTATTATGAGGTGGAGAAAAGGAAAATAAAATTCACTCTACTTTAGTATATTGTTATTTTAACACATCTTCACTCAGAGTCTCCTACCACACTTCACTCAGAGTCTCCTAACCTAAATTCACTAAGAGCCTCCTTAACACACTTCACTCAGAGTCTCCTGAAAGGGACTCTGAGATATTATTCGATTTTACTGATTTTCTGAGTCCACTGCCTGTTACCAGAGTAAATATGCATCACATACATTCCTTTAGCAAGATTTTGTGGCAGTTTTAGTTTAACATTATTATTTTTTATTGTTCCATCAACTTCTATAGGTAACAATACTTCCTGTCCCAATGAATTTAATATTCTAACAAAAATCTTTTCAGGTTTTAAAAGGAAAAGCGAGAAATTAATTTCATTAATAAATGGATTCGGATATACTGAAGTTTGACTTAAATTTTCTGATTGCTGATTTATTCCAGTAAAATTGCAATTATTCGGAATTCCAGGCAAATTGTTATCAAGCCAGTTCATTCTTTCAGACAACCACCATTTTAATGTGTCAATTTCTTCCTGATAACTATTACCGATATAATAATTAGGCCAAACATATGATCCAATAATTGGCCAGATTGTAAAATTCCAACCCTGACTCTCATTCAGATAATTTGCAGTAGAATCAATCCAGTTATTTAAATAATTCGGGCTTAAAATTGTTCCTTTTAATTCTTCCCAACGACAACGAACCTGTTTATTAAAAAGAGAATCCTGCACCATTCTTTCGAACCAGAATGGATTTAACCAATAATCGCCACCACACACATAATTGAAATTATATTGCCAGCCTGCAAAATTTTCTCCCTCGCAAAAACCTGCATTACCATAAGTTAAATCGTAATCCCATATTGGTGCCATAACAAGCTTCCCTCCCTGGCTATCCTGATCTTTATAAATATAAAAACTTTTACGATATGCATCAATACTCTTTGATAATTCCTGAATAATAAATGCATCAACGCAGGAATTTATATTTGTATATTTTCTATATCCAATGTTAGGATCCATAAAATTTGGACCAATTAAAGATGTTTCAAAACTATCAACATATGCTTTTATATATGCAGATTGTTGCGGAACAATAGTTGCTCCATCTGGATAAATATAATTTATAAAAATAGAGTCACCTGTTGGCCATGGTAAATAGGGAGAATTCCAACCCGGATCGGCATTTCCCGAATTTTTATCGAGTTGAAGTATATAACCACCGGTTAACTGATCACCTGAAATATCTGTTGTTAAAAGTTTAGAAATATTTATTCGGTTATTGTCGCGTTTTACTTTCTCCATTAAAATATAAACTCCCAAATATTCACCGTTTATTATTAATTCTACAGGCTTACATCTTGGCGCATACCATCCCATTAAACGGAACAAGCTAAAACTTAACATTCCACGCATTAAAGTTTTATCGGTATATTGTGCACTTAACACCCAATCATTTTCTGCAGGTAATCCGCATAAACTACTGTCAACATTGTTGCTGTTTATATCCCATAATTCTACTGAATATTGTTTTTTAGGAAAGCCAATTGAGCTAGCACCCCTAAGCTCGATTCCAATTTTTCCGTTATAATTATTAAAAGTATCTGTTAAATGATTTCTATTTCCATCACCATTCCATATAACACCCATATCGGCCATTATCTTAGGATCATTTGGTATTTGTAAACCATTGGTATTTATTACAAAAATTGGCAAATTTGATTCCTGTATTGAAAAATAATTTGCAGGATTATTACCAAATGTTAAACTAAATGAAAGAAGTGTTCCGTTATCTTGAGCATAAGTATCAACTATTCTTAATATCCAGGTACCATTTCCATTCTGACTATTGTTAACTCTACCCATTTGTCCCATTGGTTTAAATGTTCCGGTAAACGGAGCAGAACCTGAAGGTATAGTTTGAGTCGCATCGTTATTAAAACAAGTATTTGTGTAATTATCATCTGAGCCTCCTTGTCCGGTGACAAGCATTGCTGTTGTTCCGTCAGGAGCAATAATATAAATATTAAGATCTGAATCCCATGTGTGAGTAAGATTTATACAAACAGTTTCTAAACCAAAATTAGTAGTATCAATATTTGTTGGTGAAAGTCCAGAAATAAGTATAGGATATTCCGTAGTTGCATTATCATTAATTATTGAATTTGGATTTATCGTAAAGGTTTGAGCATTAAGCATACCTGAACATAAAATAAAAATAATAAATAAAAGTTTATTAGCCATTATATTTAAGGAAAAATGAATATTTAATTTATTTTAAAATTAGATGAATTTGTCGAAAAAAGAAATGATTCTTTTCTCAATCACGAATAATTTCAATAAAACTTATAATATTTCCTTACAGCCTTTTTAACCTGCCATGTACAAGCTAATCCTTTGTTAAATGTTACAAAATCGCCTTTACTTATTAGATATTCTCCTTCAGAAGTTTTTACAGTTACTTCTCCTTCAAGAAAAAGACATTGCTCCATACTATCGTAAAACCATTCAAATTCAGATACCTCTTTTTCCCAGATTGACCATTTACGAATTTGTTTTTCTTCAATTTGACTTTCCGTAAGTTTTTCAATTATTACTTGCATGATATTTAGTGTTTTATATTCTTAATAATTCTTTTTGCACACTATACAAAAATAAGGTAATTTTGGTGTTCCTAACACTATCATTATGAATACAAAAATATATTTATCAATACTATTATTACTCTTTGCATTTTCCTGTTTTTCACAAAACACTGAATTTAAATCTATTCACCAGGAACAAAGTGAATATTACAAACAATTTGGTGAAAATTATGATTGGTCGTTAATTCGTGGAGCTTTTAAATCAAACGGCAGGCAAACTACAAAAGCATGTAATTTAAATAAAATCGTATTTGGCTGGCATCCATATTGGAGCAACGGTTTAGAGGCAAACTACGATTGGTCTTTAATTTCAGATCTTTCTTATTTTTCATATGAAGTTGATCCTGCAACAGGAAATGCAAGTACAACTCATAGCTGGGCATCAGCAAATGTAGTAACTCAGGCTTTGGCAAATGGAGTTAGAGTAAATTTATGTGTTACGCTTTTTAGTAGTCATGCTACTTTTTTTGCAAACAGCACAAGTCAGCAAACTTTAATTACAAATCTAATAAATTTAGTGCAGAGCAGAGGTGCGAATGGAGTTAATATCGATTTCGAAGGCGTGCCTTCTGATCAAGAGACTCAACTTACAGCATTCATGATAAATCTTTGTAATCAGATGCATACAGCTATTCCAGGTTCGCAAGTGAGTATTGCACTTTTTTCGGTCGACTGGAGTGGTGTTTTCGACATTCCGGCACTAAATAATTACGTTGATTTGTTCGTAATAATGGGTTATGATTACTATTATGGAGGAAGTTCAACTGCTGGTCCAAATGATCCTTTGTACAATTTTATTACTGCCTACAATTATACTTTAACAAAATCCATTACATATTATTTAAGTCAGGGAGTTACAAAATCAAAACTAATACTTGGATTACCTTATTACGGCAAACAGTGGGCAACTGCTAGTAATGCAATAGGTTCCGCTACCACAGCTACTGGAACTTCTCCATTTTACAATACAGTAAGAAATAATACCAGTGGAAACTATACAACAAAATTATGGGACCAGACATCTTTTACACCTTACTATACCTATCAAACTGGAAGTCAGTGGTATCAATGCTGGATTGATGATGCATATAGCCTTGGAAAACGGTACGATATGGTAAATCAGCGAGGAATTGGCGGAATAGGAATATGGGCTTTAGGTTACGACGACGGTTATCCAGAATTATGGGATAAAATTAAAGCTAAGTTTACTACTTGCAGAATAGATAATTGCACTGATACAATTTATGATATGGGCGGCCCTGTGCGAAATTATTATGATAAAGAAAACTATTCATTTACAATTTCACCAGTTGGAGCTTCTTCTGTTATGTTAAATTTTCAATCATTTAATTTAGAAACCGGATTTGACTCTTTATATTTATATAACGGAACAACTACAAATTCACCATTAATTGGTGGTTATACTGGTACAAATATTCCAGCAACAATAACTTCAACCGGACCATCATTAACATTAAAATTTCATTCAGATAATTTAACTACTGCGTCAGGATATAGCGCAATATGGCAATGTATTACAGATAATATCTCACCTACTACTTTAATATCGAATCCATCACCTTGGATTACTCAAAATTTCGTTGCAAATTATATCGATTCCGATAATTTAAACGGAAGCGGAGTCGAAAAATCTTTTTATAATATTTCAGATTTTGATGGTACAAATTGGAGCGCTAATTCAAATAATGGTTTTTTTACAGACTCTTTTTATATTCAGCAACCTATTTGGACAAGCGCATTGGGAACTTGGAATATAAATACAGGAGAATTAGTTCAAACTAATGAAACTGAAAATAATTCTAACTTTTATGCACCATTAAACCAAAATTTATCAAATAGATATTTGTATCATTTTAGGGCTAAAGTTGAAGGTACAGATGCAAATAAAAGATTTGGATTTCATTTATTCTGTGATGATGCTAGTCAAACAAATAGAGGTAATTCCTATTTTGTATGGTTTCGACTAAATACTTCTGCAATGGAATTCTATAAAGTTATTGGAAACACCTTTTCAACCGCATCAAATATTGTAAATAACGTAATTACCACAACAGGCCAGTATTATGATTTCAAGATTACTTACGATCGTATTTTAGGAATAATTTCTGTTTGGCGCGATAATATTTTTATAGGAAGTTGGACAGATCCAACCCCTTATTCAACAAATGGAAATTATATCAGTTTCCGTTCCGGTAACAGCAAACTAACTATTGACAATTTAGAAGTTTATCGATCAAGATTGAATACTACAAATATTTCTATTGGCGATAGTTCAAAAGATATTCGTTTTCAAAACCCAAATCCATCAACTCCATCAGCACAAATAAAATCAATTATAGTTGATGCAAATAAAAATCTCTCGACAGTAGTAACAAATAATTTAAATATTGATTGGACTGCACCATCTGATATTACACCAGTAAATGATGGAAATAGTATAGATATCGACACATCTTTTAATAATAATCAACTAATTGGAAATTGGTCAGTAAGTTCCGATTCAAACTCTGGAATTGAAAAGTACATCTATTCTTTTGGGATTGCACCAAATGATTCTAGTATTTCAATTTTAAACATAAATAATTTGCTTAATACTACAGCAACACTTAACTCATTATCTTTAAACTACAACACTATTTATTATTTAAATGTAAAAGCCACTAATGCTGCTGGTTTAAATTCTGCAATTACTTCATCTGACGGAATTTTAATTTTAGAACCAAATAACATTATTGAAAACAAATTAAATAAAATTTCAATCTACCCAAATCCTGCGAGTTCAAAGATCATTATTACTAATAATAGTTTTAATCAGGCAATTAATGACATTCAGATTTATAACACTCAAGGTGCCCAGATAAAAACCAAGTTTATAAAATCAGAAAATGGTATAAATATCATTGATGTATCTGACTTACCAAATGGAATTTACCTTATAAAATTAAATTACAATTCTAAAATTGAGTATTATAAATTCACAGTTCTGCATTAATGTTATAAAACTGTCTTTTTACACAAAATTCAGATTTTATTAAGAAACAGTTTTGAATTTTCAATATAGTATACATGTATGATTTTCAACATTTACCCCGCCAGATAGGGTTAGTCGAAAATCAATTTGCTCCCTTTAGGGTTTGGGGCAAACAAATTGATTTTATTGTAAATGAATTTAAAATTATGATAGAGGAGATAAAATTCAAAACAGTTTCTAAAAGAAATATCTTTTATTATTTGCATATTAAATACTAGTTTTGGCATTTAATTTTTGACTAATTATTACCAATTTTTATGAATAATAAACTTATTGAATGTGTTCCAAATTTTAGCGAAGGCAGGAACATGGATATTATTAAACAAATAACAGACGTAATAGAATCTGTTGACGGCGTAAAACTTATTGACGTTGATCCGGGAAAAGCTACAAACCGGACAGTTGTAACATTTGTTGGCACACCTGAAGCAGTTTGCGAAGCAGCTTTTCTTGCTGCAAAAAAGGCAACCGAAGTAATTGATATGTCAAAGCATTCCGGTGCTCACCCTCGTTTTGGTGCAATGGATGTTTGTCCGTTAATTCCTGTTGCAAATATTTCAATGGAAGAAACTACAGAATTTGCCAGAAAACTTGCAAAAAGAATCGGAGAAGAATTACATTATCCTGTTTATTGTTATGAATTTGCAGCTCAAAAACCAGACAGAAAAAATCTTGCTACTGTTCGTTCCGGAGAGTATGAAGGTCTTTCTCAAAAATTAGTAAAACCAGAATGGAAACCAGATTTTGGACCAGCTACATTTGTCGCTAGAACTGGCGCTACCGCTGTTTCTGCAAGAAATTTTCTTATTGCATATAATGTAAATCTAAATACTACTTCAACCCGAAGAGCAAACGCTGTTGCTTTTGATATTCGCGAAAAAGGCAGACCAGTTCGTGAAGGAAATCAAGTGACCGGAAAAGTAAAACTTGACGAAAACGGAAAAGAAATATGGGCACCAGGAACATTAAAATCGGCAAAAGCAATTGGCTGGTATATTGAAGAATATGGCATTGCACAAATTTCAATAAACCTTACAGATATTTCTGTAACACCAATGCACATTGCATTTGACGAAGCATGCAAAAAAGCTCAGGAACGTGGACTAAGAGTTACAGGTTCTGAACTTATTGGCGTTGCTCCTCTTCAGGCATTTATTGATGCTGGCAAATATTTTCTAAAAAAGCAACAACGTTCATGCGGAATATCAGATGCCGAAATCATTAAAATAGCTGTAAAATCACTTGGGTTAGATGAACTAGCACCCTTCGATCCTAACAAAAAAATAGTAGAATATTTAATTGCAGAAAATAAATCAAAAAAACTTGTTGATCTTTCTGTAAAAGACTTTGTTATAGAAACTGCATCAGAATCGCCTGCACCGGGTGGAGGATCAATTGCTGCCGCAATGGGTGCAATGGGTGCTGCTTTAGCAACAATGGTTGCAAATCTTTCGGCACACAAACCTGGTTGGGACGAGCGTTGGGAAGAATTCAGCATTTGGGCTGAAAAAGGCAAATATTACCACGACACACTTTTACATCTTATTGACGAAGACACTCTTGCATTTAATAAAATAATGGATGCATTTGGTTTACCTAAAAGCACACCTGAAGAAAAAGAAAACAGAAAAAATGCAATTCAGGATGCTACTAAATATGCTATAGAAATTCCATTTAAAGTAATGAAAACATGTTATGAATCAATGGAACTAATCAAACAAATGGCAGAAATTGGAAATCCAAATTCTGTAAGTGATGCTGGAGTTGGAGCAATTGCTGCTAGAAGCGGAGTTATAGGTGCATTTTTAAATGTTAAAATAAATTGTGCTGGATTAGATGATAAATTATTTGTAAACAAACTTTTAGCTGAAGGTTCAGAAATAGAAAGAAATTCAATTGAATTAGAAAATAAAATATTAACAATTGTGAATAAAAAAATTTCAAAAGAATAGTAATATGACATATTTATTATGATTCATAATTGAAATTGAAATACATTTGTAAAACAAATCAAAACCAAAATACATGAAAAAACATTTAACATTAGCATTATCTCTGCTTTTATTTGCAGGCATAGTGTTTGGACAAACAAAGAATTTGGCAATTAAGAAAGAGTCCTCTTCTAAAAATGTAAAGGAATCAATTTTAAAAAGTCAGAAAACTTTATCATTAAGTGATGTAAGTTCTACTGCATTTCAGAACAGTTCTTCATCAAATGCCCCTAAGGCACAATGGGATATTTTATATCAATTTAATACATTAGCTGGAGGAAGCGAACAAGCTGTTGAAACAGATGGCAATTTTATTTATACAACTAACTGGAGTGGTGCTGGTGTATTTCATAAATACACTATGACAGGAACATGGGTTTCTGATTTTACAATAGCTGGTGCTACAGCTATCAGAGATTTAGCATTTGATGGAACATATTTCTATGGTGCATCTGCAAACATGAGTTTGAAAAAGATGGATTTCAATACCGGAACATTAGTTTCAACAATAACAGCTACATGTACTGGCGTAACAGGAATTCGTCATTGTGCTTATGATCCTACTTTAAATAGTGGCGCTGGTGGATTTTGGGTTGGAAACTGGACAGAATTAGGTGCTATTTCTATGACTGGAACTCAGTTGATTGCTGGTGTAACTGGCAATGCTGATTGTTATGGTTCAGCATATGATAATTGGAGTAATCCTTCAAACCCACGCTTATTATTATTTCAACAAGGTGGATCTGGTGTTGAAATTCATGGATTTGACATAAATACTCTTACATTTTCAGGTTTAGCTCACGATGCAGCTGATATTCCTGGCTTTACTGCTGGAACAACATTAGCAGGTGGTTTAGCATCATACGAAGCTGGTGGTAAATTTATTTTATTGGGAAACATGCAACAAGATCCTAATCTTATTTTTGCATACGAATTAGCTAGTACAGCTCCTGTTGCATCTCCAGGACCTGCAACTTCTTTAGTTGCTACACCAGGAGCTGCTGGCGCTATGTCGGTAAGTGTTAGTTGGAACAACCCAGCATTAACTGTTGGTGGTGCTACTTTAACTGAATTAACATCTGTTTCATTATATATTGATGCAGTTGCTACTCCATTATATACAGGTGCTACCCCAGTTATTGGCGGTGCAGAAAGTCATCCAAGTATTGATTTATCAACTTATTCTCCAGGCGAACACACTTTCACCGTTATTGGAACAAATACCGCAGGTGCTGGTATTCCTGCAACCATTACTGTATGGATTGGTCCAGATGCTCCATCAGCTCCAACTTCTGCATTATTGGTAAACGGAGGTTCTATGTTAGCACAGGTATCATGGGTTGCTCCTACTACAGGTTTACATAGCGGTTATTTAACTGGAACTGGTATTACATACGATGTTGTTAGATATCCAGGCGCTGTTTTAGTTTCTGATAATCAAACAGGACTTACTTTTCAGGAAACATTAACTGTAGGTGGTAATTATTATTATACAATTACTGCAAGTAATGCAATTGGATTGGGTGGTAGTGCAACAACAAATTCAGTTTTATTTGGCAATTTTCTTATTTACGAAGATTTCGAAGGAACATTCCCATCAGCAAGCTGGACAACTGCAAGTAATGTAGGAATTTGGGCACAAGCTCCAGCAACTGTTCATCCAGCTGGTGTTGCACCACATAGTGGAACAAACTTAGCTTATTTTGATTCATGGACATGTGTTGCAGGTAGTACTGCTGACTTAATTACACCAACAGTAGATTTATCAGCAATTGTTGGACAATTAGATATATGGGTATATCATGAATCAGGATATCCAACTAATGATGATAATATTCAAATTAAAATGTCAACAGATAATGGAACAAACTGGACTAATTTAGGTACTCCAATTTCAAGATATGCAGCAACTGCAGCTTGGACTTTACATACTTTTTATGTTACTGGTGGAACTGCAACTACAAAGTTTAATTTCTTTGCAACAAGTGCTTATGGTAATGATATTCATATTGATGACATTACTTTAGTTGAAGCTCCAAGTTGTGTGCCTCCTACAAGTATGACAACTACTGGTATTACTCAAACAGGAGCTACATTAGGTTGGACACCTGTAGGTACTGAAACATTATGGAATATTGAGTTAGGTGTAAGTGGTTTCACACCAACTGGTACACCTACTGGAAATAGCACTATAAATTCATATTTGGCATCAGGTTTAACCCCTGCAACATCATATGATTTTTATATTCAAGCTAATTGTGGAGTTGGAAGTACAAGTACATGGGTTGGACCAATAACATTTAGCACAGCATGTAATATTATTAATTCTTTCCCTTGGATTGAAAGTTTTGAAGGTACTATTTTCCCAACTCCATGTTGGACAAAAGAAAACCTTGATTTAGGTTCAGGTTGGGATGTAATTACTGATGGTATTACTCCACTTCCAGGTTGGACAAGTGGTACAATGACTATTCCTACTGGTGGCGGGACTAATGCAGCATACTGTACTTATACAACAGGTGGTACAACTTCAAATGATCAATGGTTAATTTCACCTCAAATTGCTGTTCAAGCTAATCAGGTATTATCTTTCCAAGTATATTGGTTTGGTCATTATCAGGATAATTTAGATATTAAAGTTTCAACAACAACTAGTACTTCTTCAAGTTTCACTACAACAATTTTATCAATTGATACCAATACATTAAATCATGATGCTTGGAAATTATTTACAATTGATATTAATAGCTTTGCAGGTCAAAATGTATATTTCGCATTCAACGAAAGTATTGCGGATAATGCAGCTGATGGTGCATTTTTAGCTTTAGATTTAGTAACTATTGATATAGCATCTAATATTTCACAAATTAAACAAGATAACATTTCTATATATCCAAATCCTGCTTATACAACAATTAATATTGCAAATGCAATTAATCCAAATGTAAATATCTATAACAATTTGGGTAAATTAGTATTAAGTGGTAATAAAAAATCTTTTGATATTTCAAATCTATCACAAGGTCTTTATATTGTAAAAGTTATTGATAACAACGTAACGTATACAAAACAGATTAATATTCTGAAATAATAGTATTGCGTTAAATAAAAAAAAACCGCTTCAAAAGAGCGGTTTTTTTTTATTTCCTAATGTTGGCAACCTTTATGGTCAGTCTTTTTTCCTTCCTCGGGTAATTTACAACAAGCAGGTAAAGCTTCATATGCAAGAGGATCGGCTTTAAATTCATCTGCCTGATAACCAATTTTAGTTAAAGCAATTCTAACTTTATCAGGATTGGTTTTTGCTGGTTTGTAAATAACATTTAAATCCTTTGTGACTAAATCAAGGCTCGTACTAACAATGCCAGATTCATATGACATTTGCTTTTCAATCCTCTCCTTACACATTCCACATTGTGCAGATGTTTTAATTTTTAATTCAGCAGTTTTTTGAGCATTTACACAATTGGTAAATACAAAAAGCGTTATTAACGCAAAAACAAAATTTAATTTTCTCATAATTAATTTATTTAAAGTGATTATTTAATTTTAAAACGTAAACCTGCATAAAACATTCTTCCAATAATCGGTCCCCAAATCATTGACGAATCGAAATATTGATTAAAAGGGTTTGATGCGGATATTATTGAATTCATTTGAGTAAAATTGGTTAAATTCTCACCACCTATGTATATATCCATATGCTTAAACCTTCTTGTAATTTGAGCATGTAAAATATAATATGCAGGTGACATTTCCATCATTTGATATTCTACTGGATTTGCACTAGTAGAAGGCAACATTGATTTTCCAATAAATTGATTTGTAACATCAAATGACCATTTATCGAATTTTGTTGAGTATGAAGCTGTAATTAAGCCTTTATATGGACTAACCATAGGTTTTTGCATCAACATATTTTCATATGTTTGTTTAACATCGTTGTATCTTCCTATTAAAGAAAACTCCAACCTTTTAATAACTTTGAAGGTAATATTTGCCTGAAAACTATTACTAAAGCTCTGTCCATGTAAATTTGATAATGTTACTTTTCTCAAATCGCTTTCAATATCAACAATTACCTGATTAACAAAATCAGTTCTAAATGCATCTAAACTAAAAGAGATTTTCTTTTCATCTGCTAATCTAATATCCTGAGTGAAACTAATACCATAATTCCAAGCTTCTTCGGCCTTTAATTCTTCGGAGAATGCCCATTGTCGGGAAGAAGCCAATAATCCAATATTTTCGGCAATTGAATGTGGACTGCGATACCCTTTTCCACCAGAAAGTCTTAAAGAAGAATTTTCTGAGAAATTATATTTAAAATGAAGTCGTGGAGTTAAAAATGTTCCGTATAACGAGTGATAATCAGCTCTGAACCCAGCAATTAAAGACCAAATCTTAGCATGGTCATATGTGTATTGCATAAATGCACCAGGAACATTTTCATTTACAATAAAATTTGTATCAAGAGTAGATACTTGAACATGCTCGTTGTAACCATCATACATATAACTACCGCCTAAACTTAATTTATGATCAGAAGTACCTAAAATAGTTTGGTATATTATGTTACCGTAAAAACTTTTTTGGCTTCCCTGGTATTCATTTAAACCAAAATATGAATCCTGTTTATGATATGTACCTGTTGTTTGAATACCAATACTTGTTCCTGGTTTTGGTAAAAAGAAACCATGTTTTGCATTAAGCTCGTATCGTTGTGTAGTTACTCCAACACCATAGGAACTATTTGTTCCTTTATCTGTTGCTGGATTAAAATTCATCTGTCCTCCTAGCCTGTCATCATACATAACTTTTAATCCATATTGATTACAAAATTTACCTTCTACTTCATAATCCCATCGATGGTATATGTTAAACTGTTTACTTACTGGCAAATCAATAAATGAATCTTTATTCATGTCTACTCTTAAGGCTTGCATTTCGCCATGCAGCATTGTCAATGTAGACACTTTTGGACTTATTTTTTGTGCTCCATAAATATTAATTTCACCCTTTCCTTCATTATTACCATACATATTTACATATAGCTTTTCAGCTTTTTGAGGTTTTTTAAACTCAACATTAATTTGCCCCGTAATTGATTCGTAACCATTAATTACTGAAGAAGTACCTTTTGAAACCTGAATAGATTCCATCCATGTTCCAGGAACATACGATAATCCAAAAGGAGCAGCCAAGCCTCTTATCATTGGCATATTCTCGGCCATCATTTGACTATAAATACCTGCTAAGCCAAGCATCTGAATTTGTTTAGCACCGGTAACAGCATCAGAAAAATTAACATCAACTGTACCACTTCCTTCAAAACTTTCTGATAAATTACAACAGGCTAATCTTTGTAACCCAACTGTAGAAATAACCTCAGTTTTTATTGCACTCATTTTATCAATATATTCGGCTTCTTTTCTGGCTGACACTTCAACCTCAGATAATACATTTGATTCTTTTAACACTATATTTATTTCTGATTCGCTTTCGCTAATACGTATGGTGTCAGTCACATAACCGACATAACTTACAATTAAATATAATGGTTTAATATTCGGTTTAAGAAGCTTAAACTTCCCATTGGCATCTGTAATTGTACCGTTAGTTGTACCTTTCCAAATTACGCTAGCAGAATGCATTGGTAAAAAACGGCTTTGTTCTCCTTCTATTTCTTTTTCAAATACAGTTCCTTTAATGTATTTCTGACCAAAAGAAGAAGTACTAATTACAAATAACAAAATTAAAAAAAACAGATATTTCCGTCCCATAAGAATAAAATTATAAAACAATTAAACAAATAATAAAATGCTGATTAACGGGCGAAAATCAGATTCTGAATGAATTAATAAAAAGAAATATTTGTTTAAATAATTTGGGAGGCGAATTATCTGAATAACAAAATTCAGAATTAGATTTTATTTTATCTAAAAAAATATGGGATACAATATTAATATCAGATTGGGAATCATTTGTAATAATTAATGTCTCGCAATTTGAATTAAAAATACCTAGTTTAAAAAACAATCCATCATTAGAGCAACAAGGTTGTTCTTTATTATCAGCCACCAATTCTAATCCTGAACAATCATCAGTTTGATCAGCAGAACAACAATCAGATTCAATAACGTTACTTTCGCAGTTTATAGATGAGAACAAATGCCAGTCATCAGTATTACAATGATCGCAATGATGGTGAACAAACAAAATACCCGTACTCGATAATAGTATTATCAGAGAAATAAAAACAACAGATATTTTAGTGTATATTTTCACTTTACAAATTTACCAAAATTGGCCATTAGACTTACATAAGGTAAAAAGGTTTAACCAAAATTTATATTTAATTAACAACTACAGTTTTACGAGCTATATTAACATGATTTCCATGTATTTCTGCAATATAAATTCCAGGTGTAACTTTCTTTAATGATATAGTTTCTTCTTTTGAATTAATTATAAAATCAAAAACTTCCCTTCCTGATAAATCTAAAAGCTTTAAATTTCCTTTAAAACCATCTGGTCCGGAATACTTAAAATAAAGATTTTCAGTTGCAGGATTTGGGAAAATATTTATAAAAAAATCGTCTATTTCAGTTGAAATAATTTCTTGGGTAATACTTAACAAACTATCCAATACCCAATTTTTTGGGTCAAAAACAATTTCTGTAACCTTTTTATTATTCATATTAATATTAAATGTCTGTACATTTTGAGTTGGATTAATAGCTGTAATTAGTGAATCAGTACTTGTTTTAATCTTTAACTCAACAGGAATGGTAAATAAAGAATTATTAGCTGAACTTCCATGATGCTCGAGTTTTACTTTTAAATCGCTAAAACCCATTACTGATGAATCTTGTTGCCACACTATTTTATAAATTGGAAAACCTTCACCATAGTAATACTGATTAAAAAAATCGTCAAAGCTTTTTCCATTTACGCTCTCAAAAACATTCTTCACATCCTCTCCTGTTAAAACGCTATCTGCATATTGAGACTGCATTTGTTTTAATGCAACAAAGAACAAAGAATCGGTATTACATAAATATCTTAACATATGAATAATTGCCGATCCCTTTTTATAGCTTAAATTTCCGTTAAAAATTCTACCTTCATCCCAAGCTTCAGAAAATGGGATATAAACACTTCTGAAAGGCTCTAATTTTGCTTTAATATGGCAATAATTCATATTAATATCGGCAGCTATCTGCCCATTTGTATATTGCCCGAAAATATATTCACCATATGAAGCAAAGCCTTCATTAACCCAGATATCCTGCCAACTGGCACATGTAATATGATCGCCAAACCATTGATGAGTGAGTTCGTGGGCAACAAGCCAGGTATCTAAATATCCAAGAGAAGTCATTGTTTGATGCTCCATTCCTCCTCCAACGGGACATAGTGCATGTCCGAACTTCTCGTCGGGCCATGGATATGGTCCAAATTTATCACAATAAAGTTCAAACATTGGAGCCATTTGCATAATGTTCCAAGTATTATTTATTAAAAATTGAGGATCTTTATAAATATAGTTTTGAATAAGAATGCTATCAGAATAATTTGTAGGATGTGCATAAACATTATACTCTTTATATTCTCCAACAGCTATTGATAACAAATAATACACAATAGGATGATGCTCTTTCCATTCATATCTTAGTTTACCATTTCCTATTTGTGTAACATTTGTTAATTTACCATTTGAACCAACTTTTAAAACACTATCCACTGTAACAAAAATCCATGCAGAATCTAATCTGTCAGTTAAATCCTGCTTACAAGGAATCCAATCTTTTAAATGGAATGACTCTGACAAAGTCCATGTGATGCTTTGATTATACGCAGCATCATGAGTATTTTTTAAACCAGCATTCCAATTTACAGGCGCACCAGGAATGCGGTGATACCAAATTTGAGCAGAAAATAAATCTCCTTGTGCAATTGCAATTGTCGGAAAAACTAAAATTGTATCATTAGAATAATAAAATGCAGAATTCTGAGAATTAATTTGTATGCTATCTACTATAAAGTTTGTAGTAAATTCGAAATAAACTGTATCAATTATTAGTGATTTTGCTAACAAATCATATTTAATAAATCCTCCGATATTTACATTTGAATCATTTGCAAAAATATCTATAAAAACAAATTTCTGATCGTATTGGTTTAACAAATTAGAAAAGGTTTCATTTACTGATTTTCGCTCAACTCTATATTTAGCTTTAAACTGATCAGGTTCTGAATATTGTGACCATCCAATTAGCGGAATAATTAATAAAATTAATAAAAAATATTTATTGCTCATATTCTTTCATTTTTTGGTATAAACCGATAACCTACATAAAATCTAACAACTCCATATTGTTGTTTTATATATGATTTTGTTGAATTATTAAAATCAAAATTATCATTAATTACTGACAAACCAAAGTAATATGATTGAGAATTATAACCAATACCAAATCTTGTTTGAACTCTTCCTGAGAGTCTAGAATGCTCTTTTTTTACAGCCGTATCGCCTACCAATGCATATGTATATCCATTTCTAGCCAAACCCGGTAATATCGATAAAGTAACAAACCATTTTTTTAAAACAAAAGTATGAAGATAACCACCCATAATTCCAAAATTGGTAGAAATGGAACCATTAATATAAGCCGAAGAATCGTAGTTTGAACGTAACTGAGGAGGAACAAGGCATGCTTCTTTAGGGGTAAAAGGATTTAAACTGGTATCTGTGCCTAATGCAAAAACATGAAAAAACATACCTAAGGCCCAACTCCCTGCACTTTTCTTTTGAATCTCGGATTGAGAAAAAGTAGCTTTCATCGAACTTTTCTTGTAATTTGTTAAATACATAAATGATCCTCCAATACCCAATTGAAAAATATCCGGACGAATAAGTTTGTTTGTAATATGTGAATTGTCAAATGAATCAACATCAGATTTATCTACATAAAAACCCCTGTAATACTGTAAATTTAAATCTGCTAAAAATCTACGTAAGTAAAAATGGCTTTGAATATCAAACTTTGTAGTTTTGCCATAATACTTATTATCATTTTTCCCTAAGGTGATAAAAGATAAATCGAGACCAAGCCATTTATAACTAAATCCCGGACCAAAGCTTACTGATTCATTAGGATTATATATCAAACTTCTGTCGTTAACAGTTTCAATTATACTAATTGTATTTGCTTTTTTATAAGTGCTTATGTATATTGTTAATTTATCAGAATATTTCTTTATATAGTTTGTATCAATTGCATATTTATCTGTTTTTAATATACTATCCTGCGCAGTTACAGATATTGAGTATAAAAACAATATGTAAAACAGATACCTCATTCAGTAGTTTTAACAAATTTAAATGGTTTGGAATTCAATGTATTCTGAATAAAATAAATTCCATTTTGAAGTCCTCGTAAATCAACGCTTAAAGCTTTCTTTTCAGGAGTAATTTCCTTTAATTGTTTTCCAGTAATATCAACAATACTGAATGTTATATTTTTACTTAAATAATCTTCTGGAATATCAATGTTTAAATAATCTATAACAGGATTAGGATATATATTAATCTCATTTTCCCATACGTTTTCTGAAGTATTTAACAATATACTACCAACTTTATTTACTATCCAGTTATTTGGATCAATTTGAATACTTTGAATTACATGAGGTATTGTAACATTAAACAATTGATTATTTACAGTATTATCAAATCTTAAAGTTGTATCACCTCCGGTCCATGCAAATTTTAATTCAAGTGGAAGTTTAAAAAATGGAGTTACAGCTGGCATTGATGTAGTTTGATTTAATATAAAACCTACATTATTTGCCTGTTGACTCCACTGAATATTATAGGTAGGATATCCTTCACCATAATACCATTGAGTAAAATAATCTGTAAAATCAATTCCCGACATCGTTTCAAGGGTATTTTTAAAATCTGTAGCAGAAGCTACGCTTCCAACATATGTTTGCTGAAAATTCTTTAGTATGTTATAAAATAAAACATCGTCATTTAAAATAAACCGAATTTGATGAATTATAGCAGCGCCCTTCTCGTATGAGAGTCTGTAATCAAATATCCTTTGTTCGTCCATTATATCCGCAAGTGGCACATATATACTACCCCCTGGATCTGCCATAACATCATCCTGAGTTGTAACAATCATAAGGTCTGCATCGGCCTGTGTCATTAAATTTTGCAAACCAATATAATGTGTATAAGTTGCAAAGCCTTCATTTACCCATATATCTTGCCAGTTCGAACATGTAACATTATCGCCCCACCACATATGTCCGAGTTCATGTATTACCAATTCAAAATCGAAACTGGATAATGTTGTCATGGTCTGATGCTCCATTCCTCCTCCTATTGGTGCTGTGCAATGTCCGTACTTTTCATTTTTAAATGGATACATTCCATATTTTTCTGAAAGTAATTCAATAAACGAAGGAGTTAAATCAATTACAGCCTTAAAATACGGTAAATATCCACTATTAGGATAGAGATAATTTTGAATTAAAATTGAATCAGTAATTCCTGCTGGATGTGCATAAATATTATATTCCTGATAATTTGAAACTGCAATACTTGGTAAGTAATAATTAATAGGATAATATGATTTCCATTCATACCTTAATTTATTTCCGGGTACCGTAACAACGTTCTTTAATAATCCATTTGAGCCAACTTTTAAAGTATTAGGACAAGTAACAAATACATAAACAGAATCGGCCTTATCAGATAAAACCTGTTTACAAGGGAACCAATCTTTTGCATGATACGATTCGCTTAATGTCCACGTAATCTGACTACCCCAAGTTGGCGAATTTCCATTACTTATTCCACTTCCAGTTGATGTTCCATGATAATAAACTACAGCAGAAAAAGATGTACCAACCGAAAAAGATGAAGGTAGATTAACAGTAATTTCATCATTAGTATGAGTTGAAATTAACTTTACATTATTAATAAAAACAGAATCAACAACAAGTGAGTTTATTAATTCTAAAACCAAAGTAGACATCGGGTTATTTACTACAACTGCATTTACAGTACAGTTACCCGATATAGCTTTTGTTGTATTTGTAGCATTAATATCAATTTTATAAAACTTTACATCATAATTGTTTAATAATGGATTATCAGCTTTAACCATTCTGGTTTCAAAGTGTTTTTCTTCAAAATTTGGTTTATGATAATCAGAAATTCTTTGTCCGAATAAAAAATTCGCAAATAGAACTGACAATGTAATAGTTAAAATATTTTTCATTTTTATAAATTTAAAGTATGAAGATACAGTTTTTTCAAAGTCAAGACTACAAAAATTGATGAAAGGTGCAAAAAAATGAAAGTTTTTTTTACTCTCGCTATTATTTATTAATGAGAATATTGACAAAAATATTTTAATTAGTACAAAAACAATTTCAGAATAAATGTTGTAGATTAAAAATATTACAAATCCTTTTTTTTATTTAAATCGGGATTAATAAATCCCGATTAACTATGGATTTATTACTTTTGTTTAATGTACTTTAATATAAAAAATAAAAATGGAAGCATACGATTGTTTAATAACTCGCAGAAGTATTCGCAAATACACAAATGAACAAGTTAGTGAAAAAGATATTGAGCTTTTATTAAAAGCTGCATCATATGCACCATCTGCAAATAATTACCAACCATGGCAATTTTTGATAATAACAGATAGAGAAATGCTTAATAAATTATCAGAAGTTCATCCGTATGCAAAAATGTTAACTCAGGCTCAAGCTGCAATTATAGTTTGTGGCGATAATGAAATACAAACAGAATTAGGTTATCAAGTGGTTGATTGTTGTGCAGCAACTCAGAATATATTGTTAGCAGCACATTCTATTGGATTGGGAACAGTATGGTTGGGATTATATCCAAGACAAGAAAGAATTGCCGATATGAAAAAACTTTTTGATTTACCAGAAAACATTACTCCAATTTCACTAGTTGCTATTGGGCATCATAATGAAGAAAAACCAATTCCCGAAAGATTTAACAAAGAGAAAATACATTATAATAATTGGTAACTACTGCAACTTACCATTCAAATATACTGATTCTATAACATTATTCCCAAAAGAATAAGGTATAAATTCTATTGATGGTATTGGTTTAGTAATAATAAAGCTTGCAGATTTACCAATTGAGATTGTACCCAATTGCTCAGAAACTCCCATAGCGTAAGCAGAATTTACTGTAACAGCGTGTATAACTTCTTCTGGTAACATTTTGTAATTAATACATCCCATTGACATAATAAGATTCATATTTCCTGATGGAGATGAACCTGGATTATAATCAGAAGCAAGCGCAACTGGCAAACCAGCATCTATCATTTTACGAGCAGGAGCTAATGGCATATTTAAAAAGAATGCTGCACCTGGTAAAATTGTAGGCATAGTATCAGTTTCGAGCAAACAATTTATTTCTTCGTCGCCAGTATATTCAATATGATCTACAGATAATGCACCGTATTTTACACCAACCTGAATTCCGCCGGACAATGCCAATTCATTTGCATGAATTTTAGGGCGTAATCCATGTTTTATTCCAGCCATTAAAATTCTTTCGGTTTGTTCAGGGGTAAAAAAGCCTTTATCGCAGAAAACATCAATAAAATCGGCCAACTCCTCTCCCGCTACAACCGGAATCATTTCATTAATTAACAAATCAATATATCCTTCGTGATCTTCTTTAAATTCAGAAGGAATTGCATGAGCACCAAGAAATGTTGCTTTTATTTTAACAGATGATTCTTCTTTCATTTTACGGATTACGCGAAGCATTTTAAGCTCACTTTCTGTATTTAAACCATATCCGCTTTTTATTTCGATAGCACCAGTACCAAGTTTTATAACTTCATTTAATCGAACCATTGATTGCTCAAATAATTCCTCTTCAGAAGTTTTTTGAATAAGTTTTGCGGAATTTAAAATGCCTCCTCCTCTTTTTGCAATATCCTCGTAACTAAGGCCTTTAATTTTATCTACAAATTCTTTTTCACGGCTACCTGCATAAACAATATGCGAATGTGAATCGCACCATGTAGGAATAACATATTTTCCGGTAGCATCAATAATTTTTGTCGACATTGAAAAATATCTTTCACCTTTAGTATTCATATCTTCCATAGGACCAAAGTCCATGATACGACCGCCTTCTACATATAAAAAAGCATCTTTAATTATAGGCAATTTAGACATTTGTTTTCCACATACCTTAAGTCGTGCTTTTGGCTCTGCCTGAATTAGTTCTTTAATGTTAATTACAAGAAAATTCATAAATTTTAATTAAATAATGTTTTTTATAACTATCAAAAATAACTATTAATATTAAATACAAAAACTTATTTTTGTGAATAATCTAATTAAATAATATGTTAAAGAAAATACCGCATACATACGTAATAGTATTTTGCATAATTATAGTAGCAGCAATACTTACGTGGTTTATTCCCGGTGGCGAATATGAACGACAGACAATTAAAGTAAATGGCATTGATAGGGAAATTATTGTAAATAACTCATTTCAATACGTTGAAAATGCACCACAGACATGGCAGATTTTCAGTTCTTTGTTTAGTGGTTTTGAGAAACAGGCTCACATTATAATTTTTATTTTAATTATTGGCGGTGCATTTTGGATAATGAATAGCACAAAAGCAGTTGATGTTGGAATTGCGGCATTTTTAAAATCAACAAAGAAATTAGAACGACATAAAATTATAAATTCAATTGGAGTAAATAATATTATCATGATTTTTATAATGATAATATTCAGTGTATTTGGAGCCGTATTTGGAATGAGTGAAGAGACTATTGCTTTTGTTATAATATTTGTTCCACTTGCAATTTCTATGGGATACGATTCTATTGTTGGAGTATGCTTATGTTATTTAGCTGCTCATGTTGGATTTGCAGGTGCTGTTTTAAATCCTTTTACAATTGGAATAGCACAGGGAATTTCGCAGATTCCTTTATTTTCTGGAATAGAATATAGATTCTTTTGCTGGATAATTCTGACGTTAACTGGAATTACATTTGTTCTATTGTATGCCCGAAAAATTAAAAAAAATCCGAAAAAATCACCAGTATATAATGAAGATGAAGATTGGAGAAAGAAACATTTAGAATCAAACGAAGTTATAGAGTATAAGAAGCCGGTAAGTGGTTGGATTTCTTTTGGCTTATCACTTCTTTTATTAACTGTTTGTTCATTTTTGTTTCCAGAAACAACTTTAAAGGTTGGACAAAGTTCAAGTACATTACCAGTTATTCCAATAATAACAGGAATTTTCCTTTTAACAGGATTCTTCTCGATGAGAAAGTCAGTACATTTTTTTATAATTAATTTATTAATGTACACTATGTTATTTTTAATAGTTGGTGTAATGGGCTATGGTTGGTATGTTATGGAAATTGCTACATTATTTTTAGTAATGGGATTGCTTTCAGGAATTGCATATGGATACGGTGCAAATGAGATTGTAAAGAATTTTAATGAAGGTGCAAAAGATATTTTATCCGCAGCAATAGTAGTTGGTTTAGCTGGCGGAATAATCGTAATACTAAATGATGGAAAAATAATAGATACAATTCTATATAATGTTTCAGAATCAATGAGAAATTTTGGAAAAGTTGGGTCTGTTTCAGCAATGTATGTTATTCAAACAATGATGAATATTATTATTCCATCTGGATCAGCAAAAGCTGCTTTAACAATGCCAATTATGTCACAGTTTTCAGATTTAATTGGAATTTCGAGACAAGCAACAGTTATGGCATTTCAGTTTGGTGATGGTTTTACAAATATGATTACCCCTACAAGTGGTGTTTTACTTGGTGTTTTAAGTATGGCCAAAATTCCTTATGGAAAATGGTTTAAATGGGTATTGCCATTTATGTTAATACTTTTTATTATTGGATTTTTACTTTTATTACCAACTGTCCTAATGCAACTTAACGGATTTTAACTTTGTTAGCAACAAAACATATTAATCAGAATAAATATTTATATTTGACAAAAAAATAAAACATGAATAAAATTATTATTTCGCTTTCATTACTTTTAATAAGTATTTCATCTGTAATAGCTCAAGATGCAGAAGGTTGTAAAGACCATCCATTATTTAACAGAATGCCTAACTATAACATAAGAGAATGCGCTGCAAACTATGGCGTTACTGATCTTGTAATGACTGATGGCAGTACAAAAACTATTGAAGGTTACAAAACAACAGTAACTTATGATTTTAATACTGAAGGAGGAAAACAAGCATATTCTTTTTTTCAAGCTGTAAAAAACTACGAAAACGCACTAACAAAATATAGTGTTAAAAGAATTTATTTGGCTTCACAATATGCAACATTATTTTGTAAATCTGGAGGGAAATCTATTTGGATTGGCATTGAATCTGCTTCAGATGTTGCAGAATCATATACTCTTATAATAATGGAAATTGAAGAAATGAAACAAGATATTCAAGCTTCTGCAATGCTTGATGCACTTAATAAAGACGGATATATTGCTTTAGACATACTTTTTGATACTGGAAAATCTACTATAAAAGCAGAATCACTTTCCATTGTTGATCAAATTTACGAATTACTAAATAACAATTCAGCATTAAAAGTTAGTGTTGAAGGTCACACCGATAATGTTGGAGATGCTGCAAGTAATAAAAAACTTTCAAGCGACCGTGCAAAATCTGTTATGAATGCGTTAACTGCAAAAGGAATTATTGCTACCAGATTATCATTTGTAGGCTGGGGACAAGAAAAACCAGTTGGTGATAACCGCACAGATGTAGGAAAAGCTCAAAACAGAAGAGTAGAAATTGTAAAGAAATAGGTTTTATTTCTTCTATTAAATATTAGCTATAACAATTTATAAAATAATTGTTGTAGCTTTTTTATTTTGAAACTAAATCAAATTCCTGAGCATCGATAATAGACAAAGTGTAAAACTCTCCTACTTTCATATTCTTTTTATGTACAATTACTTCGTTATCAATTTCAGGAGAATCGAATTGAGTACGTCCAATAAAAACATCGTTTTCTTTTCTGTCAATAATTACTTCCTGAGAAGTGCCAACTTTATTTTTATTTAACTCCATCGAAATATCTTGCTGAATTTGCATTATTTCTGACACTCTGGCATTTTTCAACTTCTTAGAAATAGAATCTTTCATTTTGTTATAAGAGTGAGTTCCTTCTTCATGTGAATATGGAAACACCCCTAGCCTGTCAAATTTAAAATCTTTAACAAATTGCTTTAATTCATCAAAATCTTTTTGTGTTTCACCAGGATGACCAACTAATAAAGTTGTACGGATTGCAATATCAGGCACATTATTGCGTAATTTCTGTAACAAATCAATTGTTGATTTTCTATCGGCTCCCCTTCGCATTATTTTTAGCATCTTATCGCTGATATGCTGTATTGGAATATCAACGTACTTGCAAACTTTTGAGTTATTTGCTATAACATTAATTAATTCGGAATTAAAATACTTAGGATAAGTATAATGTAATCTTATCCATTTAATTCCTTCAACATCGGAAAGTTGTTCAATTAGCTTTGACAATGATGGTTTTCCGCAAATATCGTAACCATAAAAAGTCAAATCCTGAGCAATAAGTATTAATTCTTTTACACCTTGTTTGGCAAGAGATTCTGTTTCCTGTTTTAATGATTCAATTGTTCGAGAAACATATTCTCCACGAATTGATGGTATAGCACAAAATGAGCATTTTCTGTTACAACCTTCAGATACTTTTAAGTATGCATAATGTGACGGAGTGGTAAGTAATCTAAAATCCCCTTCTTCGCTATAAATATTTACAGTTTTTAAAATTGCTCTTCTTATTTCTTTTTGTTCTTTTACTCCAAAAATAAAATCAACTTCAGGAATTTCTTTTATTAATTCTTCTCTGTAACGTTCGGTTAAACAACCAAAAACAATAAGAGTTTTAACATGTCCCTGATTTTTTAATTTAACACCTTCCATAATAGTGTTAACAGATTCCTGCTTTGCATCAAAAATAAATCCGCATGTGTTTATTAATAAAACATCAGCTTTTTCGACAATCTGGCTATGACTTAGCTTAAAACTTTCGGGATTAAAACCGCCTAAAAGAAATTCAGAATCAACGGAGTTCTTAGCACAACCAAGTGTAACAACAGAAATGGAAATTTTTTTGGACATTAATATATTATCTGATTTTTATACTTTTTGTCATTCTGAGTGAAACGAAGATTCAATATTCGAACTAGATGCTTCACTGCGTTCAGCATGACAATACAAGAAAAAAAAATTAATTAAAAAGCGATTCAACATATTCCTGTTTATTGAATATCATCAAATCATCAAGTTTTTCGCCAACACCAATATATTTTACAGGAATATTAAATTCATGAGAAATACCAATAACAACCCCACCTTTTGCAGTTCCATCAAGTTTTGTAATGCATAGCGCATTAACTTCAGTTGCAAGTGTAAATTGTTTTGCCTGTTCAAATGCATTTTGCCCGGTTGAGCCATCAAGTATTAATAAAATTTCATGTGGTGCATCAGGGATTACCTTTTTCATTACATTTTTAATTTTGGTAAGTTCATTCATAAGATTTACCTTATTATGAAGCCTACCCGCAGTATCAATTATAACAACATCAGCATCATTTTTAACAGCAGATGCAAGTGTATCGTATGCAACAGAAGCTGGATCTGAACCCATTTGCTGTTTAATTATAGTAACACCAACTCTTTCGGCCCATATAGTTAACTGATCAACAGCAGCAGCTCTGAAAGTATCCGCAGCACCAAGATAAACATTCTTTCCAGCGTTTTTAAAATGATTTGCAAGCTTACCTATTGTTGTAGTTTTTCCTACTCCATTTACTCCAACAACCATAATAACATATGGTTTATGTTCTTTCATGAAATCTAAAGAAGAAACTCCAGGATCTTTCATTAAAAGAGCAATTTCTTCTTTAAGAACTGTATTTAATTCGCTGGTATTTATAAATTTATCACGAGCAACACGTTGTTCAATTCTTTCAATTATTTTTAAAGTAGTAGTAACACCAACATCAGATGAAATGAGTATTTCTTCAAGATTATCCAGTACTTCATCATCAACTTTTGATTTACCAACAACAGCGCGTGCAAGTTTTTTGAAAACACTTTCTTTAGTTTTTTCTAAACCTTTATCAAGATTTTCTTTTCTATCTTTTGAAAACAAACCAAAAAAAGCCATAAGTTTTAAATTTTCACAAAGTTATTAAAATTTAAGCATATAACGCTATTAATACAAAACAAAAAAAGCTTTCTTCGTTTTGAAGAAAGCTATATAAAATAATAAAGTGATATTACTTTTTAGTTAAAAATTCTTTTACAAGATCAGAAACTACGATATCTTCTTTGAATTCGTAAGCTCCGGTTTTTTTGGATTTTACCATACGAATTACCTTAGTAAAGTCTTTTCCTGTACCACCTTTTTTAAAAGATGCAACTACTTTCTTTGCCATATTGTACTATTATTTAATTTCTTTGTGAACAGTTACTTTCTTCAAGAAAGAATTATATTTTTTTAATTCAAGACGTTCGGTAGAATTCTTTTTATTCTTAGTTGTAACATATCTTGATATTCCTGGAACTCCGCTTGTT
This sequence comes from uncultured Bacteroidota bacterium, assembly GCA_903837285.1. GTDB lineage: Bacteria > Bacteroidota > Bacteroidia > Bacteroidales > GWA2-32-17 > GWA2-32-17. Next base: position 44,846 of record CAILUD010000152.1, read on the forward strand.
TTTTGCTCTGTGCATTCAAGTATTACCTGAACACGATTTCCTCTTTTTGCCATAATTCAGCTTGATTTAATAAGTTTTAATACGTCCCTTAGTCTGTGCTTTTTTCAAAGCATTTTTAAGTCCATTCTTTGTAATGGTTTTAATTCCATTAGCAGTTACTCTGATTTTTACCCAACGGTTTTCTTCTTCTAAAAAGAATCTTTTTACGAAAAGATTTGGATAAAATTTTCTTTTTGTACGGTTATTAGCATGAGATACATTGTTTCCAACAATAGTTCTTTTTCCCGTAATTTGACACACACTTGCCATATTCTGATATAATTAATTCAATTTTTCTTAAAACGGACTGCAAAATACGGCATTTTTATTCAAATAATCAAACATTTTCTTAGTTTTTTAAATGCAGTAAACTAATACTTTAGTCGATTATTGATTTTCTAAGCATATCTAAAGATGTAATTGAAGCCCTTAAAATATTTCTAACTCGGTCGTTACCAAACGAAAATTTTTGAGCAATTATTTTCTTTTCAGATGCAACAGCAATCCAAACTGTACCTACTGGTTTTTCTTCTGTTCCACCATCTGGTCCGGCAACTCCAGATATTGCAATTGAATAATCGGTTTTAAAAATATCTCTTATATTTTTTGCCATCTGCAAAACAACCTGCTCACTTACAGCCCCATAATTTTCAATATCTATTTTGTTTACTTTTAAAATATCGGTTTTTATTTCGTTTGAATATGCAACAACAGATCCTTTAAAATATTTTGAGCTTCCCGAAACTGAAGTTAAAATTTGAGCAATAGTTCCACCGGTACAACTCTCGGCAGTAGCAACAGTTTGTTTTTTTTCTGTAAGCAACTTTCCAATAAATTCTTCAATTTTAATATCACCAACAGCAAATATTTTATCTGGAATTATTTTATAAAGTTCATTTATAGCAATGTTTATTTGCTCTTTACCATTTATACAATTTTGATTTGCCGTAATTCTCAACCTTACAATTCCGGGCTGTGGCAAATACGCTAAACTCAAATTTTTATTTACTAATTCATTTTCCCATAATCTGATTTTATCTGCTAAAAAAGATTCTGCAACCCCTATAGTCATTATAGTTTGAGAAAATATTTGAGGTAAATTAAAATGGCCTTTCAGATAATCAACCATCTGATTTTCAAAAATGTTTTTCATTTCGAAAGGAACACCAGGTAGTGAAATAAGTAAAAATTCAGAATTTCTAAAAGCCATTCCGGGCGCAGTCCCAAGTTCATTAAATAACACTTCACAACTTTCAGGTAAATCGGCTTGTTGTAAATTTAATTCAGTAATGGGAAGGTTTCTTTTTGAAAAAATTGAAGAAATATGATTCTCAATTTCCTTGTTCCTGCTTAATTTTGTTTTAAAATAATCGCAAAGAACTGTTTTAGTTATATCGTCATTTGTTGGCCCTAACCCTCCAGTTACTATAACTAAATTTGCATTTTTTGCTGATTTGAGAGAAGAAATAATGTCATTATATTTATCAGAAACAGTTACAATTTTTTCTACCCAAAACCCAAGCTCTGTCAACTTTGAAGCCAGCCACGAAGCATTAGTATTTACAACCTGACCAATTAATAATTCATCACCAATACAAATTATTTGAGCTTTGTTATTCATTTAAGATTAAGGATTTAAAAATTAGGATTTAATTATTGTACTTTGTTATTTATTCCGCTGCAGCAGATTGTAGTTTAAGAAATTTAATTCTTTGCAAAACTGTTGGGTGCGAATAGTGAAAAAATACATATATTGGGTGTGGTGTTAAATTACTCAAATTATTTACCGTTAATTTTTTAAGAGCAGAAATCAAATGCTCTGCATATCCGTATTCAGCAGCATATTTATCGGCAGCATATTCATTTTTTCTTGAAATAATTGTATTTGCCATTCCCAGTATCATTGAAACCGGAGTGTATAAAATTCCAAAAGCAATTATTGAAATATGAAATGCTGGCTTAGAAACTCCTAATGCTTGCGTTAACATAGGATTATCAAGAAATAATGACAAAACATATAACATTATACCAGTTTGAAAAAAAGATAGTAATAAACCTGAATAAACATGCTTCTTTTTATTATGACCAATTTCATGAGCAAGTACAGCCACAATTTCATTTACTGAAAGATCATTTATTAAAGTATCATACAAAACTATTCTCTTTTTACTTCCAAGTCCAGTAAAATATGCGTTAGCTTTTGAAGATCTTTTTGAACCGTCAATTACATAAATATCTTTTAAAGAAAAACCTGCCTTATCGCTAAATTCTTTAATTGCCGACTTCAACTCTCCTTCTTCCAAAGGTTTTTGTTTATTAAAAAGCGGGACAATTAAATTTGAATAGAATAATAAAAAGAAAAGTGAAATTCCAACAAAGAGCAAGAAAGTGTATATCCAGAACATCTCTCCAGTCTGTTTATAAAACCAGAATACAGCAAGTAAAACAGGTGCACCAATAACAATACTTAACAACCACGATTTTAATTTATCCAAAACAAATGTTTTTGCAGTTGTTTTATTAAAACCGAATTTTTCTTCGATTACAAAAGTATCATATATATTAAAAGGTAAAGAAAGTATATCAAAAGCAAAAAACATTAGTCCAAAGAAAACCAAAATTACAAGTCTTTCATCAGTCACAATATCTTTAGCAAGCGAATCAACAAAAGCAAAACCATAAAATAACAACATCGAAATACTTAAAACAAAGCCTAAAGAACCTTCAAATAGACCAAATTTGTAATTTATTTTTTGATAATTATATTGATTTAAATATTTCTCATTATCATATATATTTTCAGCCTCTGGTGGCTGAGTAGATGAAAGATTTTTGTAATTAAGAAAGTCAAGTATTTGTTCAAAAACAAAGCCCAGAATTACTATACCTAAAATTATAATTAATATTATTTGTGAAGTCATTTTATTCCATTTGCTGTTTTAGTCTCTCCTGATCATTTTTTCTTTTGTATAAAATATTAGAATAAGATCTTGCCTGACTATTTCCATAATCGGAATATGCCTTATTACACCATTCAATTGCTAAATCAAGTTTTCCATCCATTTCTGAAGCAAGAGCCAAATTATATGCTGCCCAACCTCCCACTTTTTTCTTTGGATCATTTAAAGATGACTGCCAAAGTTCGGCAGCTTCATTCCAATTATTAATATCAACTTTTCTTTTTGCGTTTTTCATGTTATCATTTCCGTTAACATAAAACATTCTGCTTACATTTACCCATGTAGGAGAAATTCTTTTTGAATATTGTTGTCCTGCATAAAATCCTGCATCTAAAGTGGCATTTCTCTGACTGGGTAAATGGCTAACAGCTTCTTTTTCATTAGCACCAGTTTTATCCCAGTTCATTCCATCAACATACACATTCTGATCGATAATTCGTTTTTGTTTTGGCTCATAAATTCTCCAACCTGCATTTATTGATATTCCCAAATGAGCATAAAACTCCAAAAAACTCACTTCCTTTCCGTCAACTGTCTTTTTCTTTGCTTTTGATGTAACATTATGCGAAGCATTTGAATCAAATGTTTCTAAAACTAATAAAGCATCAACCTTATTATCATTACAAATTTGTTCAACCTGCGACCATTCAATAGGAATAGGCCATTTTGCTGTTCCAGTTCCTTTTAATTCTATATTTCCAGGAACAGTTAATGTAAATCTTGGTGATGAAGCCAATGAATTTGTTAACCCATCAATTGTTCTTTTCGAAGCATCTCTGTCAACAAATAAACCTTCACCAGTAACAACACCTTCCAAAACATTATTTATTCCCTGTCCTTTTGCTGGCAAACTTCTGTTTATTGCTGCAAGTTTTTTAATACTTAACGGAACATTAATATCAGCCGGTTCTAGCACTTGAATAGAGATTGATGAAGTGCGGCATGAACTTAAAAACATTACTGGAATTAAGAAAACAAATAAAAAAACATTTTTCATATTATTGTTTAATGTTAAAAAGTGATACTATTAATAACTACCAAAATACTTACGAATAAACCATTCGAAGCTTAAAAGTAAAACTAAAGAAAAAAATAATATTTTGAAATTTATTAATTCTGCTAATTTCTTTTCAGTATATGATATTGAAACAATATTTTTATTCTTTGTTATTTCATCTATCAAAGAATTCATTGAGTTTATATCATAACATTTTCCATTATTCTTAACTGCAAGTTGCTCCATTAATTTTTTATTTGCAACAAGCTTTGCACTTTCAATATTTACCGAGGCAACAACAAACTTTCCTGACTTAGAATATTTTTTATCTCCAAGTTGTGTTGAAGCAACAAAAGCAAAATCACCAGGAGGAAATGTTCCGGCATTTAAACTATAAAACTGCCCTGTTTTTGAAAATGTATACGAGAACTTCTTTTTATCTGAATTAGTAATATCAAATATTACATCTGATTCATTTACAGGCTCAAAATTATCGTTATATAACTCTGCTCCAAACAATAACGGTTCATTTTCAAAATAAATATTTTTGTAGGTAACATTAAACTTCTCCTTTTTTACTTTAAGAGTTAAATACTGTATAGTTTTGTTTATTATCTCGTTAAAAGCATCATGATTAGAATTATTAAAATAATCTTTTAAACGCCATCTCCAATATCCTTCGCCACAAATAATACCAACACGCGAATCATTAAAATTATCGAAAAATAAAACAAGTGGTTTTGAAGTAGAAATTGATTTTATTCTTTGTTGAAAAAGAACATACCCACCTGCATTTACTTTATAATCGCCAAATGGAACGTTTAATGGTGGATAATCTTTTATTGCATCCTGCAAATTTTGAGGAAACTGAAATTGCACAAAAGAATTATTTACAAATGGGTATGCTTCATCATATTTCTGGCTGGTTTGATTTATCTGTAAACCCGTTGAAATTCTGTTAAATGCAGAGAGTAAAGTCTGTGAACCAACTGAAAATAATATTGGAACTTTTGAATTAATAGCATTCTGAATTATTTGTGTGGCAGCATTTGTTTTTGATGGTAACTGATGAAGAATTATCAAATTGTAATCAGTAACATTTCCTTTAAAATCACTGGCAACAGCATAAGTTATTTCGAAATTTGGATTAGTTTCTAATGCAGACCTTAATGCACCAGCATCAGGATGTGGTGAATTAACAAGTAAAAGAACTTTTTGTTTTGAATCTAAAACTTCAACAACTATATCCCTATAATTATTTACAGTTGTTATTTCACCAGTTTTTGGAGTTACAGAAATTAAATAATGTTGCAAACCAGGCTGGTCAGCTTTTATTTCAAATAGAATTTCATCTGTAAATTCATCAGTTTTAATTAAGTTCTGATAATTTGCAATTATGTTTTTATTGTGAGTTACGTTAACCTGTAAATTCTCACCTTTGCATTTATCGCTCTTAATCAATAACTTAATCGAAAAAGAATTTCCTTTAAATACTACTTTATTAAAAATAACATCTTCAATTCTTATATCTTTTCGAGGTGTGGTATCGCCTAAAACAATAGTATAAAGTGGACTATTTATACCTGTTTGGATATATAATGGATTTATACCAGAATTATATAAACCATCTGAGGCTACTACTATTGCACCTACATTTTTATTTGAGCAAGTTGCTTGAATATAATCAAATAGCTTTGAAAAATCTGTTCTTTTATCTTCAAAATTTATTGAGTCCGAACTTCTGGCTTTATCACCAAAATTAACTTTTACAATCTCATAATTATCGGAAAAACTCTTAATAATATCTGTGTATTGCTTAACAAATTGTGTTTTATAATACACTGAATCATTTGCCATTACAACTGACTTACTATTATCAACTGCAAAAACTAATATTGGTTTCTGAACATTAGTTGAAAAATACCTAAACATTGGCGAAAGAAGAAAGAAAGCCAAAACCAGAACAACAATAAATCTAAAAGCTCTTATTAAGTATTTTAAAAATCTTGGAATTTCTTCTATTGAATTATCTTTTCTGTAAAAAAACCATGTATATAAAAATGCAATACCAATGCAAGGTATTAATAACCATAAAGTATGTTCGGTAATTAAGCTAAATAGTAACATTATAAAATACTGAACATTATTTAAAAACTTTGTTTAAAAAATCAAGATTTTGTCTACAATCCCAAACTAAAAGTATGACAAGCTCATCAGGTTTAATTTGATAAAATATTTTGTATTCGCCTTTAATTAAAACCCTTATATCTTTATAATCTGTTTTTATTCCTAAAAATGGATGATCTAAAAGCAATTTGATTATTTCGTTAACCTCTTTATTTAACTTTCTACTAAATGTTTTTGATTTATTTCGGTCAATGTAAAAATCAAGAATGCTTGTAAATATTGCATCAGCTTTACTTGTCCAAATTACTCTTCTAACCATTTTTCATTTCTTGAAAACAAATCATCATTCGAAATTACCTTATTTAATAAATATTCAGATATACTTTCTTTTACAATTGATTTCTCAAAATCTGAAAGCTTATATAAACCTGATTCAGAACCTTTAATTAAAATACTATTTAAATAATCTAGTAATTGATTATCACTAGTATTTAAAACTTGTCTTATTATACTATTCTGCAATTCTGCTCTATTCATTGCTGTATTTTTCACAAATTTACTTTTTTTTGCTATAAATAAAAAGCGCAGTTAATTAAAACTACGCTTAATTAAGCCAAATTACTATAGCTTTATGTAACTATAATTTTATTAGGTTTGCATAGCACCACATACGTGGAGTACCTGTCCGCTAATATACGAAGACAAATCACTTCCGAAGAAAACCACAACCTTCGCTACTTCTTCTGGTGTTCCGCCACGCTTAAGTGGAATCTTCTGGAACCACTCATCTATAACTTCTTGCGATAATGTTTTGGTCATATCAGTAACGATAAATCCAGGAGCAATTGCATTACAACGAACATTTCTGCTTCCTAGCTCTTTTGCAACAGATTTTGTGAAGCCAATAATACCAGCTTTAGATGCAGCGTAATTTGCCTGACCAGCATTTCCACCAACGCCAACTACTGAACTTATGTTGATAATTGAACCAGATCTTTGTTTAAGCATATATTTCTGAGCAGCTTTGGTCATATTGAAAACCGATTTAAGGTTTACATTAATAACCATATCCCACTGCTCTTCGGACATTCTCATTAATAAAGCATCACGAGTAATACCTGCATTATTTACTAATACATCAACAGTTTGGAATTCTTTAGCAACTTCATCAACTAATAATTGTGACTGCTCATAATTACTTGCATCAGAAGCATATCCTTTTGCTTTTACACCTTTTGCTAAAAGTTCTTTTTCTAAAGAAAATAAAAAATCATCTGCTTTTAAATCTGTAAATGCAACAGAAGCACCCTCATCACCACAATATAAAGCAATTGCTCTTCCTATTCCACGAGATGCACCTGTAACAATAACTGTTTTCCCACTTAATAAACCCATTTTATTTAATAATTAATTTTTAATGATAAATAATTACAATTACTAATTACGGATTACAAATTAATTACTTTACTAAACTTATGATTTTGAGCACTTTTTTTTCAAAAATCATAATTCGTAATCCATAATTATTTTTTTTATTTACTTACTGAAGCAAATGCTTCAAACATTACTTTACCAATATTTGCAGGCGATTCAACTACATGAATTCCACACTCACTCATAATTTTCATTTTTGCAGCAGCAGTATCTTCAGCACCACCAACTATAGCACCTGCATGTCCCATCCTACGTCCTTTTGGAGCAGTCTGACCAGCAATAAATCCAACAACTGGTTTTGTACCATGAGCTTTAATCCAGCGTGCTGCTTCTGCTTCTAAACTTCCACCAATTTCACCAATCATTACAATACCATCCGTATCTGGGTCATTCATAAACAACTCGATAGCTTCTTTTGTAGTTGTTCCGATAATTGGATCACCACCAATACCAATAGCTGTAGAAATACCTAAACCAACTTTCACAACCTGATCGGCAGCTTCGTATGTTAAAGTACCAGATTTTGAAACGATACCTATTTTTCCTTTTTGGAAAATGAAACCAGGCATGATACCAACTTTTGCTTCACCAGGAGTAATAATTCCAGGACAGTTTGGACCAATAAGTCTGGAGTTTCTATATTGCAGATATTCTTTTACTTTGACCATGTTACTTACAGGAATACCTTCAGTAATTGCAACTATTAATTTTATGCCTGCATCAGCAGCTTCCATTATAGCATCTGCACAAAAAGAAGCAGGAACAAAAATGATAGAAACATCAGCTCCGGTTTCTCTAACTGCATCTGATACAGTATTAAAAATCGGACGATCTAAATGTTTTTGGCCACCTTTACCAGGAGTTATACCTCCAACTACGTTTGTACCGTATTCAATCATCTGACCAGCATGAAAAGTTCCTTCACCACCGGTAAATCCCTGAACAATTACCCTAGAATGTTTATTTACTAAAATACTCATGGTTATTTATTTTTTTGTGTTTGCAAAATTAATTTTTTCTCTGTAAAATTCTATGATATTTTAATACGATTTGAAATATTTTACCCATAAAATGCATTTCAAACAATTATCTTTGCTAAATTTTTAATTAAAATGGTTGATAATTCGGTTATTTGTGCATTAGCTACACCTCAAACTACATCTGCAATTGCTTTAATTAGAGTTAGCGGAAATAACTGTTTTGAAGTTGTTAGTAAAATTATTTTATTTCAAAACTCAAAAAAAGAGCTTAACTCCTTAAAAGGATATACAATTCATCGTGCTCAAATAATTGATAATAAAGAAATTATTGATGATATTTTAATAAGTATTTTTAAAACCCCTCTTTCATACACCGGAGAAGACATGATTGAGATTTCTTGCCATGGTTCAACCTACATTCAGCAAAGAATAATAAACCTTTTAACCTTAAACGGAGCAAGACATGCTTTACCAGGCGAATTCACCCTAAGAGCCTTTATTAACGGGAAAATAGATCTATCTCAAGCCGAAGCGATTGCCGATTTAATATCGTCACAAAACAAGGCTTCGCATGATATTGCAATGAATCAGGTGCGTGGTGGGTTTAAAAAAGAGCTTGATATTTTAAGAGAAAAACTTTTAAATTTAGTTTCGTTAATTGAACTTGAACTAGACTTTTCTGAAGAAGATGTAGAATTTGCCGACAGAACTATTTTATCAAATACAATAGAAGAACTTTTAATTAAAATTAAACGGCTTAAAAACTCATTCGAACTTGGCAATGCAATAAAAAATGGAATTCCAGTTACAATTGCCGGAAATACCAATGTTGGGAAATCAACTTTACTTAATGCAATACTAAATGAAGAAAAAGCTATAGTATCTGACATTCACGGAACTACACGCGATGTTATTGAAGATGTTATTGTTTACAAAGGAATATCATTTCGTTTTGCCGATACCGCTGGCTTTAGAGATTCTAAAGACGAAATTGAAAATATTGGAATTTCCCGTTCAATTTCAAAAATTAAAAATTCGAAGATTATTCTTCTTTTGGTAGATGTTTTAATGACGCATAATCAAATCGAAGAAATTTATAAATCGATAAATTCTAAACTAAACGAATCTCAATCTTTAATATTAATTTTAAATAAAACCGACATTATAAGCAAAGAAACAGTTCAAGAATTTGATGATTTTTGTATTAAACTAATAGATTCAAACAACTATTATATATCATTATCAGTAAAAGACTTATCACAGACTGAAAAAGTGCTTTCATGTCTTTATTATAGCATAGCTAAAAGCGAAATTTTTTCTGACGAAATAGTGGTGAGTATTAACCGCCATTTTGATGCTTTATCAAAATCTGAAGAAGCGCTTTTAAGAGCAAAATCAGGATTAGAAAATAAAATTTCAAACGATTTTCTTGGTCAGGATTTAAAAGAAGTTCTTCACCACATTGGAAGCATTACGGGCGAAATTACTACTAATGAGATACTTGGCAATATTTTTAAAAATTTTTGTATCGGAAAATAATGTTTGATGATGAAAAAGAAATAAGAACTGAAGATTTACCAATTTATAAGAAAGGTAAAGAAATTTTTGATGTTGTAAATTATATTGGGTCAATAATTCCTCAAGATAATGAGCATCTTCAAATGATAAAAGCTAATATGTTAGTTGATGCTGGATTGTTATCTGTAAAGATTGCAGGAGCTAGCAAAGTCGGATTATATGATTTAAAAATGGAAGCAGCAGCTATTATCAGAAAAGCCGCGCGAGATTTGGTAGTATGCAGTCATTCTTTGGAGATTTTTGGTTTTAAAGATGTTAAATACTTTGATATAGTCAGAGAACTTGTTGAAGAATACCGTTTACTTTTTATTAATTGGGTTGCCAGTTTCGATAAATGGGATTACATTATTGATCGTTGGGGATTATTTAATCCACCTGGTATTGGTCCTTTTGACAAAGATCCTGACGATGATATTCCTTTCAATATAAATGATTATCCATTAGACTCTGATGATGATTAAGTATTTCATGTATATCATTTGTACTACCAAACTACTAATTTTCTATTTTCCATATTATTATCAGAAACAACTGTTAGCTGATAAATTCCTTTTTGGAAATTATTTGTTGGAAAATTAAATGCAGCTTTGTTATCTGAATCTATTTGCAGATTAGAATTATATACTACCCTACCAGCTATATCAGTAATAAAAACATCATAGTTGATATCTGCATTACCAATAAATTTTAATTCTATAGATTGAGTTTGTGAATTCCAGTAAGCCTGAAGATCTGATATATTATTTATCACAGTTGAATAAAAAGGTACAACGTCAGAATAAATAAACTTCCCATCAAAATCCGTTTGTTTCAACTTATAGTATACAATACTATTATTTATTTCGTTATCAACCACTTTGTATTCTTTATAAACTGCGGAATTACCAGCACCTTTAACATTAATTATTTCCTTAAAATCAATACCATCAATTGACTTCATTACAGTAAAAAAATCATTGTTTGTTTCACTTGCGGTAGCCCAGCTTAACTCAGCATTTTTATTACTTTCAATTGCTTTGAAATAAACCAGCTCAACAGGTAGAACCTTACATTCGCCACTAATATTTGTTAAAGAAAGATTATAATTACAAGCATCACCTGCAAATCCGTCAACAACAACGTATGCACACTGACCTGCAGAAACTAAAAATGTAGATGATGTATTAGTACTACCCATTGCCATTGGATTTGGGAAAGTATATATGTTGTTAAGATTTGTTGGATCACCTGTAAAAACTGCTGCCTGTATTCCTTGATTAGGTGCAGAAGGAAGAGTACAATTAGTTATTCCATTTAAAGTAATTTGCCATGTTCCACCATTTACAGGACAGAATTTAAACCATGAATCATTATTAATAACAAAATTCACATCATCGCCAGATTGAGAAGCACCAGCAACCGTTGTTATAGTATTATTATCCAGATTATTAAAACCCGTTGAACTTCCAGAGGGATAATTACCTATATTAGTATTTCCCGAGAAACTTGCTCCGCATTTATCAATTAATTCCGAACCTGAAGCAGTAGTATTTAAAGCCGGACTTGCAACTCCAATACAAAATTTTGAAAACCTATCATTTGAACCACCACAATTTGACCCTTGTATTGAAATTAAATAGTCCTTACCAACAACTAATCCAGTGACAAACTTATGAAAACCAGGATCTACAAAACCCATATACTGACAAAACAAATTACTTCCTGAACCAGGCAGACAACCTATACCTGCATTAAAAGGCCCAAAAACACCAATAAAAGGAGAACAATTTGCAACATTTGTTAAAATAAAACTTACTACCAATGAATCATTATCTGCAGTAAATCTGTACCAAACTGTTTCTGCACTTGCGCCAGCAACAGAACCGCAAATTGTTTCACCAGTCTGTAAACTAGCACTCTGTGTGGTTTGATTGCAAATTAATGGATTTCCAACAGTAATAATTGTTGCATTACTACAGTTATCATTTGCAGGAGCAGCTTTTAAACTTCCACTTGTTTCGTTATTATTTATTTGATTTTCAATTTCAGAATCGAATTCCATCGTTGAATAACCTAGATCATAAGCAACTTGCCTTTCTTTTACTAATTCATCAATAGTTTTATTATTAAATGAATCTTCATTAATGTATTTAATTTCTTTTAAAGTATTTATTACTGATTTTGGGCTTTCGACTTTATTTATAATTGATTCATTCTGAGAAATTACATCTAC
>CAILUD010000153.1 GCA_903837285.1 uncultured Bacteroidota bacterium
GAGTACTTCTTACTACTTTATCGTGCTGAAAACGGTTTTTGTAAAACTCTTCCCATTTTCGTGTATTAGGTGATATAATATCTTTTATCCAGCTCATCTTTTTATATTATTAAATAGGTATGTGAATAATTATTTTTTTTCAGTCCTAAGCTGACGTTTAAATATTTCGTGGTTTACACTTTGTTTTTTTCTAAAAAACCATCCTGCAAAAAATAAAATAGCTAGAAAGAGAAATCCACTAAAACCCAAAAAATAAAATTTGGAATATGATTTAGGCTCATATAAATTTGATGGAACTTTAAAAGTAGCAGTGGATCTTAAGTATGCAGCCAGGTTATAAATTTCAGTTTCTTCCATTATATTATTTGAATATGCATTTGTCATTGCAGGAAAAGCTGGTGAAGAAAGTAAAGCTTTTATACCTTCTCCTTTCATTGTATTATATGACATTGTAAGATCTTTTGCAAGCCAACCGCCATTACCCACATTTGTAACATTATGGCATGCAATACATGCTGACCCACCATTTATAAATTGATCTTTACCAGTAAAAAGTCTATATCCTTTAATTACATTTTCATCAGTTGCCTTTAATAAATAATCAACTTTTTTCTTTTTAGGGCCAGCAGCTCCTTTTGATTCAATAAAAGCCAATACAGAATTAATTTCTACATCAGAAATAGTTGCTGGTGGCATTATAGAGTTATTATATTCCTTACCAATTGCCACAGCATCTACATCACCACTACTAATAAATGATTGAGAATTTTTAATAAATTTTACTAACCAATCACTTTCTCTTTTATAAGTAATTCCTTGCAAATCCGGGCCTATAAGTTTACCACCCCCTATTGAATGACAAGAAGCACATGACTTTTTAAAAATACTCTCAGCATCCTGACAAAAAGCATTTTGATGGAAAGTGACTATTATTAATCCAAGTAATAAATAGTTATAATTCCTTTTGATTAAGAACTTAAGAAGTACCATTTTTATTGATATATTTATGTATTCAATTTAATAAACGATTCACGTTATTTAGAACCAGTTAAAATAAAATAATTTTGGTATTTAATTACGCAAATATCAAAATTATTTATTATACTTGCAATGTTTTTAATAAAAAATTTTAAATTATTTTTTATTAAACTGAATATTAAGACATAACCAATTTGTAAAATGGAAAATAAAGAGAACTTTTCTAAAAAAGATAGTAGAAGAAAGTTTTTAAGAACATTCTTATTTATAGGTTCAGGAGCTGTGTTGGGAAGTGCAGCAGTTTTTGCATCAAATGTAAACGATAAGAAAAAGTTAACAGGTGAAAAAATTAAAGTACTTACAGTAAACAATGAATTAGTTGAAGTAGACAAAAATGATCTTATTAAAATAAATTCAGAAACATACAAACCATTAACCGAGCTTCAGAAAAGAGGTAGAGAAGGTATTGCAGGTAGAAGGTGGACAATGGTTATTGATTTATCGAAATGTAAGAATGCCAGAAAATGTATGAGTGCCTGTCAGGATGCTCATCATTTAAAACCAGAACAGCATCATATTAACGTATTACAATTAAAGGAATCAAAAGAAACTGGTGCTTACTTTATGCCCAAAATGTGCCAGCATTGCGATAACCCTCCATGTGTTTCGGTTTGTCCAGTAGATGCAACATTTAAAAGACAAGACGGAATTGTTTTAATTGATAATGAAAGATGTATTGGATGTAGATTTTGCATGGCAGCGTGTCCATATAGTGCTAGAATTTTCAACTGGACAGAGCCATTAAAATCAGAAGAAGATAAAGATATTCCTTATGATGTAGAAAAAAATGTTCCACAGAAAAAAGGTACCGTAAGCAAATGTTTATTTAGCGCCGATCGTTGCAGAGAAGGTAAACTTCCTTATTGTGTTTCAGCTTGTCCAAATGGTGTTTATTATTTTGGAGATGAAAATGAAGATGCAGTAACAAATGGTACAAATCAAGAAACAGTCTCGTTAAGTAAATTGCTAGAAGATAATGGAGGTTATCGTTTAATGCCTGAACTAGGTACGGAAACAAGAGTATATTATTTACCAGCTAAAAACAGAACTCAGCCATTTCCTGAAGAATTATTAAAAAATTTTGAAGATCATTTATAATTTAATTAAGAATGAAAAATAATTACAGTAAATCCTTAATATTATTAATTGTTTTTACAATTTGTTTTATATATAACTCAATTGCTCAAGAATGGGTGGTTCCCGAAAATAAAAAGAAAAAAACTAGTTCTTTTAAATTTTCTCCAACAACAATTTCAGATGGAGAAGCAATATTTATAAAATCTTGTCAATCCTGTCATGGCACACCAGGTAAAGGAAATTTCGCATTACTGAATCCATCCCCAGGTGATCCATCTACTGAAAAATTTCAAAATCAACTTGACGGGGACTTATTTTTCAAATTAACAACAGGCAGAGGATTAATGCCATCTTTTAAGAATCTATTAAAAGAAGAAGATCGCTGGAAATTAGTATCCTATATAAGGAGTTTTAATAATAAATATATTCAGCCGCCCCTTAGCGCACCTTCAACAGGTTGTAAAGGTTGTACTACCAATGTTGAATTAATATTTTTAAAAGACAGCAGTAAAATTATTTTAAAAGCAATTGGATCGTTAAATGGTATTAATGTACCAATTTCCGAAGCTGAAGTTTCGTTATTTGTAAAAAGGTATTTTGGAGATATGCAAATAGGAAAAACAGTGAATACTGATTCTGCAGGAACTTATACTTTTAATATACCTAATAATATTCATGGAGATTCAATCGGAAATCTTATTTTTATTACCAGAATAACAGATGAGAAATTTTTTGGTGAAACGCAAGATACTATTCAAATGCAAATTGGTATACCAATTAATAAACCACCTTTAAACGACGAAAGAGCAATGTGGAACGTTGTTAAAAAAGCTCCATTATGGCTTATGATATCATATACTACAGTTGTCTTAATAGTAATAAGTTGTATTTTATATGTAATTTTTCAGTTATTCAGGTTTAAAAGAAAATCTAGAATTAAAAAATCTTAGTTTGCTTAAGAAAAAAATGAAATATTCTGGAATATGATAATTGATTTCTATCCCGGACACTTCTCTAAGTAACAGTGGAGTAAAGCATGACAAAACTCTAGAATGTCATTCAGAGCGTAACATAGTGAAGCGAAGAAACTATTAGCAGATCATTAAATTGGCACATAACCAAAATATAATTTCAATCATTGATCAAAAATTAAAGCAAATAATTGTTTTCATATATAGATGCTTCGCAATCTGCATGACAAAAAACAAAATTGTTTTAATACCATGTACAATTATAAAATAGCCCAATTTTTTTATTCATCTCCCTACCCTCTTCAAAAAAGAGGGACAATAGGTTGGACTATTTTATAATTATAGTTGTTTTAACAGGAAAAAAAGTAGAATCATAGTTATTTATACTTCATTTGTCGGATATATTATTAAAAAACATCTTGGTTTAACTACATTTGACAAAAAATATTTTTAATTAATAATACAAATTAAATAACA
>CAILUD010000154.1 GCA_903837285.1 uncultured Bacteroidota bacterium
AATTATTAAAAAATAAAATTTCAGAATATCTAAAATAATTAATCATGAGAAAAATATTATTAACATTAGTAATATTGTCAACAACGTTCACAATATTTGCACAAACTCAAAATATAAATAAAAAGACAAAACTTTTTGTTTATTATTTTCATATAACAGACAGATGCAATACATGCAGAAATATTGAAGCTGTTACAACAAATATTTTGAATGAAACATACAAAAACGAACTTGATAGTGAGATAGTTATTTTTAAAACTTTCAATGTTGAATATCCAGAGAACAAATATATCTGCGAAAAATATCAGGCATATGGGGCTACACTTGCACTTACAAAAATAGAATTTGGTGCAGAAGTAAAAATTGATGATTTAACAAATTTCGCTTTTTCTAAAATACATACCGAAGATATATTTACTAAGGGGTTGAAAGATAAAATCAATGAGTATATAAAATAACCATATGGAATTTCTACAAAATTGGCTCGACTCAACAAATATTCCTATTTTATCTGCACTACTATTAGGAATAATGACTGCCATTAGTCCATGTCCACTTGCAACAAATATTACTGCAATTGGTTTTATTAGCAAAGATATTGAAAACAAAAAAAGAATTTTCTTTAATGGGATATGGTACACTTTAGGAAGGGCTTTTAGCTATACAACAATTGGTTTAATCCTATATTTTGGAGCAAGTACATTTAAGGTTGCAAAACTATTCCAATCAAACGGAGAAAAATTTCTTGGTCCATTACTTATTATTGTTGGAATATTGATGTTTGATTTTATTAAAATTAAATTCCCCGGATTTAGTAAGCTCTCAGAGAAAATCGAAAATAATAATAAAAATAATTGGTGGTCGGCATTTTTATTAGGAGTTGTTTTTGCATTAGCTTTTTGTCCTTATAGTGGAGTCTTATATTTTGGAATGTTAATTCCTATGACAGTTTCAAGCGTATCTGGATTATACTTGCCTTTTGTTTTTGCAATTGCAACAGGATTACCGGTAATTATTGTTGCCTACCTTTTAGCATTTAGCATCTCAAGTATTGGTGGCTTTTACAGTAAAGTCAAAATATTTGAAAAATGGTTCCGCAGAGTAGTAGCTATTATATTTATTCTCGTAGGATTATATTATATCTACATTTTCTATTTTAAAGTATAGCAAAATGAAAACGAGCTTTATTAATAGTTCAAAAGGTAAAATTATTTTGCCTTTATTACTTATTCCTATTTGGTATATTATTTACCACTATTTACAACCATTTACAGATTGGTTGGTTTTTTCTGCTATGGGCATGACTAAAGGTGAACACCTTGCAGAAACAATTTGGTTTTTTATTTTCGAATTCCCAAAAGTATTGTTATTACTAACATTAATTATATTTTTTGTAGGAATAATCAGGACATTTTTTACTCCCGAGCGTACACGAAAGGCACTCGAAGGGAAAAAAACATTTACAGGAAACGTAATGGCTTCTTTATTGGGCATTGTTACACCATTCTGTTCATGTTCTGCAATCCCTTTATTTCTTGGCTTTGTGGAAACAGGTGTTCCATTAGGAGTGACTTTTTCTTTCCTTATTGCAGCACCAATGATTAATGAAGTTGCAGTTGTGCTTTTATATGGTATGTTTGGATGGAAAGTTGCTTTAATATATATTTCAACTGGATTATTTATAGCAATTTTTGCAGGCTGGGTTATTGGTAAGCTAAAACTGGAAAAATGGATTGAACCCTGGGTTTTTGAAACAAAAATAGGACAAAACAATCTTGAGGAAAAACTAAAATTTAGCGATAGAATAAAATTTGGATACGATGCAGTAAAAGAAATCGTAGGGAAAGTTTGGATTTATGTCGCAATTGGAATTGCTGTTGGTGCAGGCGCACATGGTTATGTACCTGCTGAATTCATGGCTTCATTTATGGGAAAAGACGTTTGGTATGCAGTTCCACTTTCTGTTTTAATTGGAATCCCATTATATTCGAATGCTGCCGGAGTAATTCCTATCGTTTCTGTACTTATAGAAAAAGGAGCTTCACTTGGCACTTCTCTTGCATTTATGATGTCAGTAATTGCGTTGTCACTACCTGAAATGATAATTTTAAGAAAAGTTCTTAAACTCCCACTAATATTTACCTTTATTGGTGTTGTTGGAGTTGGAATTATGATAGTGGGTTATTTATTTAATTTCATTTTTTAAAGATTAGTTTATGTTTAAAAATAAGGGATTTAAAATTGGTAACATTACACATTTAACTCCGAAGGAAGCATATGAGCTATGCAATCAGGAGTCTATCATGGTTGATGTTCGTGAAGATTTTATGGTTGGGTGTAAAATATTTGATGTAAAACAAACTCTTTATTGTCCTGCAAGTAAAATTAATGAATTATACAAAAATTTACCAACAGATGTTGCACTTGTTATAGCTGATGCAACAGGAATACATAGTAAAGAAGTGATAAATTTTCTAACAGAAAAAGGCTTTAAAAACATTGCAAACCTTGCCGGCGGCCTTGTTGAGTGGGAAAGGGATAATTTACCATTACAAGTTGACATATCTGAAATGCTCACAGGATCATGTATGTGTCAGTTAAAACAAAGACATAAGAAAATAAACTAACTTATTAAATTATGAAGAAAATTATTATTACTAAAACCAATAAACTTGTTTTTGTTTTAATGATAGTTTTTATATCGCTTTCGTTTTATTCATGTAAAAAAGAAAAGAAAGACACCGAAGCATCTCCTTCTGAGAACCTGGCTATTGACAGTATTACTGCAACAAAAATTAATATAATCACATGGGAAGAAATATTGATTACAGCATATACAAGAGGAAATAATATTTCTCTAAAATGGAGTGCAAATCATGGCAGTATGTTAGGAACAGACTCCTCCACCGTTAAATACTGGGCTTGCCCATCATGTACAGGAACTAATACAATAGAGTGCAAAGCCAGTAATGAATATGGAACAATTTCAAAGACAATAACAATTAACGTAACCCCTGAATGATTAATAAAATAACATTAATTACAATATTTATTTTTATTTTTCAGGCAAACAGCTATTCTCAATGTTGTGCTGCAGGAAACCCTTCTGGTAGCGACATTTCACAAGAAGGATTAGGAAAAAACTTTTTAAAAGTAAATTTACTTTATAAATACAGTTTATCAAAAGATTATTTTCATTTTAATAAAAAATATTCACTCCCCTATATTGAAAAAAGCAATTTCAATTATAGCAATATTTCTATTGCATATGGTTTATCGCAAAAATTATCATTTAATACTGAAATAGGTTATTTTTTTAACAAATCACAGGAATTAAAAATAAATAACGAAAATATATTAATTAACTCCAGTGGAATTGGAGATATCTCGGCAAATGCAAGATATAAGTTAATACAAAAAGTTAAACCATTTTCGCAGCTATATATTTCAGCAGGAACAAAAATTCCGGTTGGTGCTTTTAATGAAGAAATTGATGGAGTAACTATACCCATTTCGTTACAACCTTCATCAGGTGCATTAAAATTTAATGGTGGAATTTTTTATTTAAGAAAAAGCCTCGATAAAAAACTTGGCTGGTATAGTTTTGCTGTTTTTGAAATTAGCAATACTATTAACAAGGGTTACCTGACTTATAAGTACGGAAATTATTTACAATATTCACTTGCAGGAATATATTCTTTTTCAAAAAAACTTTCAGCTATAGGGAATATTAAGGTTGAATATAGAGATCGCGATAAACGCGAACAAAATATAAAAATAGAATCAAGTGGCAGTAGAGTATTTTATTTTTCTCCACAACTTCAGTATAATTTTAAAAGATCATGGAATATTATTATAAATGCCGATATCCCAATTTATAAATATGTAAACGGTTATCAGCTGACTAATAAATTTGCTTTTTCGTTTGGTATTTACAAAATATTTAATTTGCAAAAAAGAAAACTCAACTAATCCATAAAATATAATATTGCTTATTATAATTTATTCCAAAATTCGTCATGGCAGACAAGAGCCGTCATCTCATTTCACTACCATGCTGCCCTTGTTGGAGTTATCTCTAACAATTCTTTAATATTACTCTACAATAATTTTCCCTTTGCCAATTTCTTTATCAAAACTTAACACCTTATACAAATAAATTCCACTTTCTAAATCATCACTTGAAAAATTAAAAGTATTCGAATTAATATTGTCTATTGATCTAACCTTTTTACCAAGCATATCAAAAACTTCTAATTTATATGGCAATTTATAGTTTTCTGATTTAATTTCAAAGGTTGTTATATCTTTAAAAGGATTTGGATAAACCTCAACTTTATCATTACTTAATATTTCACTTATTTTTAAAGGTGTTGCAATAGTATTTATTGTAGAATTTGTAACAATGGGCAAATTGAAATCAAAAAATATTGATGCTTTGTTTTCAATTACAGTGCCAACAGACAAATTTGGTTTTAAATTAACTGTGTAATTAAAAAAGCCATTACTTGCTGATTCGTTAACATTACTATCTGGTAACAAAATGTGATCAAAACGGAAAGTAAGTATTCCATGTTCCGATAAATTAAATGTATACGGATGACTTGAAGCTCCCGGAACTATTGAAGCAGGATTAACATTCTGTGATAAAGTATCAACAACTATAACAGTAAGTGCAGTATCATTTCCTGTATTTTGAAAATGTACTGTATAATATAAAACAGAATCAGAAGTTGTTATAAATCCTTCGGAACCATATCCGCGAGGTATTACATCCTTTGAATTTGGATCGTAAGAACCGGTAACTGGTTGACAAAAATATTTGCTATTATTTAAAGGGTTATAATCACCAGCAATTGGCGTAATTTCAAATAATGTGCATAATGTGTCGGATATTGAGACTGTTGTTGGCACATAAAAATTAGCAGTAAATTGGCCATAGCTTGAATAATAGTAAGGTGTCAGATTTTGAGTCCATTCAATTGTATGTAGAGTAGAATTATGAACGCTACCTGCTGTGCTAGCAGTATAAATTAGTGCAGGATCATAAATTAACCTTATTGTTGCATTTTGTGACGTAGGACTATTATTGTGAGCATATAAATTATATGTCTTTGTAAATCCAGGATTTGCACTAGTCCAATTCTGGAATATACTTAAATCAAAAAAGTTTGCATTAAAATAATAACCAAAATTATTATTTAAAAGAGTATCGCACGAATTAGTGAAATTTACATTTAAAATACTTGGTGATGGGCAAGTTGGAGAATATCCATAAAGATTAGATGAAGCTACTGCAACTGTATTGTTTGATTGATTTGTATAAATTGTATAATCACCATTTGAATCGGTATAACCATAGATATAGCCTGGAGTAGAAATAAGGATAATGCCAGATAAACCAAGCTCGCCAGCATCCTGTATGCAATTTTGATTAGCATCATTATAAACTCTTCCTTTAATAACTTTAGATCCTACAGTATAAACATTTGCAGATGCAATAATTGTACATCCAATATTATCAGTAATTGTAACAAAATAATTACCAGACACTAAGTTTGAAGCAGTTGGTGTTATTTGATGTAAAGGATCACTCCATAGATAACTAAATGGCGGATTTACTCCCATAACATTATTTATTATAGCATAACCATTATTAACACAACTTGCAGGACTTACCACAATTGAAGCATACATATTATAACTATTAATAATATGATATGTAGCTGATGTAGTGCAACCATTAACATCAAACAAAACAACCGTATAATTCCCAGGACTTAAATTTGTAATAGTTGCAGTAGTATCACCATTAGACCAGCTATACTCATAATTACCTGTTCCACCCATTCCATGAACCGCAATAGTACCAGCAGAATTATTACTACAATTTATATTTACTATAGAATCCAGAACAATATTCACACCATTAGAATTTAATATTTGAATGGTAGTATCTTTCTGACAATTATTATTATCATAAACAGTAACAGTATACATTCCAGCACTAACATTAGCGAGACAGGGAGCAGTCGAAGAATTTGACCATAAATATGCCCATGGTGCTGTCCCGCCAGAAGCACTAACACAAACAGAGCCATCATAATTACCACAAGTTGCTGGAGTTTGCGAAACAGTTAACGTTAAACCAGGAGAACTTACAATAGAAGTGCCACCGGTAGTGGTACAACCATTAGCATCCGATAATGTAAAAGTATAGTTACCAGGACACAAATTTGTTTGCATTGAAGTGTATGGATTACCATTCATGTTATTCCAAAGATAAGTAAATGGAGGAGTTCCACCACTTGCATACGCTTGAGCAGATCCATTGCAATTACCACACGCTAATCCATTTGAATATACGCTTACTGTGACTGGCTGAGGTTGTAAAATACTTACATTTGACGCTACTGTGCACCCATAAGCATCAATAACTGTAACTGTATAAACACCTACACTTAAACCCTGTACATTTGCAGTATTTGCACCAGTAGACCATAAATAACTAAATGGGAAAGTTCCACCAGTAACATAGGCATTTGCGGCACCGGTGCTGGAACCATAACAACTTGTATTATTAGGGGATAATATTAAACCCATTTGTTGGGGTTGAGTTATAGTAACAGATTCAGTAGTTACAGACATGTCGCTTTGATCGGTTACTGCTAATGTATAAATACCAGCACACATTCCAGTGGCAACAGTTGTAGTAGCACCCGAAGAAAAAGTAAAACCTGCCGGACCTGACCAAGCAAACACAAATGGACCTACTCCGCCTGTTACCGTTGCATTTGCGATTCCATTACATGAACCAAAACAAGTTGCATTAGCAGATGTAATTGAAATAGAATGCCCAATTGCAAAAGAACTTAAAAAGCTTATTGCTAACAATAATGATATTAAAATTATCTTTTTCATAATTAGTTGGTTTGTAATAATGACGAGGGGAATTATTTAAGGTTGCTTAATAATGTTGTTTAACAGATTATTCGTATTTTTATATCTTATTTCAAAGGTTATAATTAAATCAAAATAAATGAAAATCAGAATATTTTTTATATTAATTGGATTTATATTTTTAAACTTCATTGGGTTCTCTCAAATAGTTTTAACTGAAACCGACTTACCTGTTGCTGGTGATATTCAAACAAATTCAAAAATTGATAGCATTGAAGGTATAAACCTTTTACCAGGTGATTCTGGAGCTAATAAAACATGGTTTTTTGATTCGTATAATTTATGGGGAGGCACATTAGAATCTTCCGCAGATTCGGTTAGATGGGTAACTGCAGATTCATTATTAGTATTTCCACTAGCAAATATTGCATTGAAATCAAATTGTTATTTATGGCACGATATGGTTTCACACACATTAAAAGAAAAATGTTTTAGAGATTATTACATAAAAGATTCAACTGGATTAAATTATTATGCCTCTAGTTATCCTAAAGCTAATTATCTTCCCGATTACCGTAATATTTTTCCGGTAATTCAGTATGGACAATCAAAAATTGATCATTCTAGAATTGTAATTCATAAAACTATTGACTCAATTTATGTAACTAATGTTATTGATTCAACAAAAGCAGATGCATGGGGAGAAGTTATCACATTAACCGGAAATTATAATAGTGTAAGATTCTACACAAAAGAAACTGTTTGGGATAGTTTATATATAAATGGCGTTGGGCAACAATTAGATTACATGCCTGATAATTATTATTACAAATGGTATGTAAAAGATCTTGGATTTCCTGTAATGCAAATTAATAAAGGAATTTTAGAAAAACGACATGATTACCAGATTGCAAAATTTGCAGTAAGTAAAAGAAATGAAATTGGAATAAAAGAAATTTTTAATTCAGGTACAAACATTAAAATTTTTCCCAATCCTTTTAATAATGAAGCTACAATAATTTTCAACAAACAAATTTTTGAAAATAATTTGACAATGTATATTTATGATATTACCGGAAGAGAGATTAAGGAAATAAAAAACATTTCTAATCAAAATAATATAATTAATAGAAATAAAATACCTGCAGGAATGTATACCTTTAAAATAACTAATAATAAAGAGTTTGTTGGAACCGGGAAATTTATTGTATTATAAATTTTATAAAAATCCGGCAGGATATTTGAAAAAGTATTAAATTCGTTAAAAAAATAATAATATGAAAAAATTAGCATTAATTTTAGTATCAGCCTTAATTTTAACTAATTCATTTCAGATAAAGGCTCAAATTTTAAACAATCTTCAAAATGCCGTTAATCAGGCTACAGGAGGAAGCAATTATACTGAAAAAGAAGCTGCTGATGGAATAAAGGAAGCACTTACAAATGGAACTACAAATGCAGCAAAAATAGTATCTGTTAAGGACGGTTATTTTAAAAGTCCTGAAATAAAAATTCCATTTCCTCCGGATGTAAAAGTTGTAGAGACTAAACTAAGAGCAATAGGATTAGGCAAAAAAGTTGATGAAGCAATATTATCAATTAACAGAGCTGCCGAAGATGCAGGAAAAGAAGCTACACCTATTTTTGTAACAGCAGTTAAAGCAATGACAATTAAAGATGCTATTAATATTGTAAAAGGTGAAAATGATGCTGCCACAAAGTATTTAAAACAAAGTTCGTCAACAGAATTAAATACGAAATTTAAACCTGTTATTAAAAAATCTTTAGACAAAGTAGGCGCAACAAAATATTGGACTGAAATTATTACAACTTATAATAAAATACCAAAAGTAAAAAAACTAAACCCCGATTTAGCACAATATGTAACCGGGAAAGCAATTGATGGGCTTTTTGTTATGGTTGCAAAAGAAGAATTAAAAATCAGAAAAGATCCAGCTGCTCAGGTATCTGCTTTACTTAAAAAAATATTTGGGAAACCCTAGAAACATTCAGAATAATATATACTTACCAGATCCTTCGTTACGTTACACTTCACTCTGGATGACATCCTACTATTTGTTTTGTAATTCTTAATGGAACATTGCGGTTTTGTCATTCTGAATGAAACGCAGTGTAATGAAGAATCTATTCTAGATTATTAGACACATTTGGCGCAAGCATCCGCTTGTGACATAACCACAATACTTATAAGACGATGAAGTGTCCTGCCTATCGGCAGGCAGGCAGGCACGCCACTACGAACACCAGCTAATTAAACTTTTTTGACTTTTTAGAAACTGCAGATGCAATAAAAAATCCCATTACATCTTTCTCTTTGTTAGTAACATTAATAACATTACCTTTAACATTTGATGGCGGTCCTGAAAAAGGATTTCCGGCGCCATAAACTTCGCTAAATAATGCATTTATAAAAATATAATATTCTTTTGTTATTGACCTCATTTCTAAAGTAACAGAATCTCCGGGTAAAACTTCTTTAATTGTATAAACAGGGTAACCATACATGTAATTACCATTTACCATTTCATCAGATGCGAAACTGATCTTTTTTATAGAGTCGGACATTAGAGTACCATTTATGTAATAATTCCACAAATAATAATCACCCATAGTTGCTGGTTCAAGTGCCCAAAGGTTAACAGTACTCTTTTGTGGGTCGAAGGGATCATTTCCGAATGATATGGAATCAACAGGAGATACTTGCTTTAATAATGAACTGGAAATATATTCCTCATTTTTGTACTTAATATTTAAAGTATAAGTTTTGCCAATATCACCTTTATATGTGCTATCAGTCTGATAAATCCCGGCTGAAGTTTCCGTTAACGTAACAACATATACACCATCACTTATAGTTACTACAGCACCAGATACTTTTGGCTGTGCATCGCCAGAAAAATAATTACTTGTTTCTGAAATTTTTACCGTATGCCTTTTGGTTTCGTCGGTTACACCACCATCAATAACCAATCTCACATATGTTTCTTTTAGTTTTATATCAATTTTTTCTTTACATGAACTTGTAAAAAACACTAAAAATATAATTATGTAGAAAAAAGTTCTTTTTATTTGAATATTGCTAATTTTCATAATTCTATATTTTTAAAAGTGAAAATTATAAGTAACAGAAG
The DNA here is from genome assembly GCA_903837285.1 of uncultured Bacteroidota bacterium. GTDB lineage: Bacteria > Bacteroidota > Bacteroidia > Bacteroidales > GWA2-32-17 > GWA2-32-17. The sequence continues at coordinate 10,053 of CAILUD010000154.1, forward strand.
GTAAAATCGGGAACAAATAATATTTGTATGCCTGAATTGCATTTGGATCATTTTGCTCTGGTTCAAAACTTATCATCCATGGATTTTTTCTGTTATATGCATTATAAACAGAAATATTTAATTCACTATAGAACTTCTTCTCAGGTCTGTCTTTTCCAAGTTTAATTGTTGCACCAACATCTAATCTGTGATACGAAGGCATTCTATAAGAATTCCTTTCAGAATATACCGGAACAATTACGTTTCCATATTCAAATCTACCTGTGGGAAATGTTACAGCTGCACCTGAGGCATAAACCCAATTCATTGAAAGATTAACCCGCTTACTAATATCATAACTTAATACAAGCGAAAGATTGTGAGGTTTATCATAGCTTGCAGGATACTCTAACCCATCATTTATTTCATTTATTTTTCTGAATGCACGTGCCCATGTATAACTTATCCAGCCGGTGAATTTACCTTCCTGTTTTCTTACCATAAACTCAACTCCATATGATTTTGCTTTTCCAAACCTCAACTCTCCTTCAATTTTTTGGTTAAGTAACAATTGAGCATGATCTTTAAAATCTATTTCATTATTAACTATTTTGTAGTATGTTTCAACAGAAGCCTCAAGTGTATTATGTCTGAAATTTCTAAAATAACCAATAGCACCCATATCTGCCATTCTAGGTTTTATGTTTTTACCTGATGGCAACCAAATATCTAAAGGCATTCCACCAGTTGAATTTGAAGCTAAGTGTATATATTGTTTAGTTCTTGAATATGATGATTTAATAGAAGAATACTCATTAAGCGAATATTTTATTCCTAAACGTGGCTCCAGACCTGAATAAGTATTGTAAAAATCTCCTTTGCCATAAACAGTAGAATCAATAGATTCGTGATTTTCATCAAAATTATAAACTGTTGATTTTCCAATACTCTGGAAAACAGAATATCTTAAACCATAATTAATTGTAATAATTGCATTAATTTTTTGCTCGTTACTTGCAAAAACGGCACTTTCCAATGCATTTGAACTAAACATTTTTAATTCATTAAAAATACTATTTTCACCTGTTCCTTTGGCGTAACCAGGATTAAAATGATGGTACGTTGTTATAAATCCAAATTTTATTGTATTGTTAGGATTTAAATAATATGTAAAATCAGGTTTAATGCTATAATCCTGCATGGTTGCTGCCCACTTAAACCCTTGCATTGACATATTTGATTCAAGAGCATAATCATAATTACTAAAAAGAAAAGTAACATTCGAAAACAATTTACTTGAATACAAATGATTCCACCTAACAGTCTCTGTATTATTCCCCCAGTTTATTCCAAATTCCTTTCTTAGTTTTAACACATCACGACCAAAATAACTCGAAAAATATAATCTATTTTTGTCATTAATTGTATAATTTATTTTCATGTTTAAATCATAAAAATACAATCTTGTTTCTCGAAGGTTTGTGTCTTTTGCAAGTTTTAAAAACAAATCTGCATAAGAACGTCTGCCCGATATCATAAAAGAACATTTGTCTTTAATAATTGGGCCTTCAAGGGTTAATCGACTTGATATTGTTCCTAATCCACCTGTTCCCGAGAATTTTTTAGTATTTCCATCTTTCATTCTAATATCTAACAATGAAGATAATCTACCACCATATTCAGCCGGAATATCACCTTTATATAATTTTACATCTTTAACAGCATCATTATTAAAAATCGAGAAAAAACCCATTAAATGTGAAGCATTATAAACTGTAGCTTCATCAAGCAAAATCAAATTCTGATCAGATCCACCTCCCCTAACATTAAACCCTGACATTCCTTCACCTGAAGCCTGAACACCTGGCAACATCTGTATAGCTTTAATTACATCAACCTCTCCCATCAATGCAGGAATAGATTTTATTGTTTTTGCATCAATTTTAACAACAGACATTTCAGCTTTTGAAATATTTTCATCTTTCTTCCTATCAGATACAACCACTTCATTTATTAAAATCTGAGTAGTTTCCAACTCTACATTATTTACAATATCATTTTTTAATTCTATTACTTTTGAAACCAAATTGTATCCTATATAAGAATAGCCAATAGTATATTTTCCATCAGGAATGCTGATAGAATAATAGCCATAAACATTTGTTATAGTTCCTGTGTTTAATTCCTTAATATATACAGTAACACCAATTAGCATTTCGCCATTACTTTTATCTTTAATATGTCCGCTAATGCTGTGTCTTGGTATATTATTAATATTTTCGCTATAGGTAATATGATTAAACACAAAGAAAAATATAATAATTAAAGTAATTTTAATTTGATTTTTCATTAAAGCTATTTTTTATAAATTCATGTTAAAGACAAAGTCTTTTTTTAATAGTTGCATTTTGGTTGCAAATTTAGTTTTATGATTTTATTCTAAATAAGAGAAATCGATAAACCACAGAAATTTTACGATAAGTTAACTAAAATATGATCTAAACCTTGATACTCGATCTACCTTTTAAAGCTTTATTAGCTTGTATTGATGAAATAAGAGTGACAAAACCAACTACAGTAATAGAACTTAATGGCATTAAGATTGCTGCAACAATTGGAGATAATAATCCCATAACCGCATAATATAATCCTACTGAATTGTAAGCAAATGAAAAAACAAAGCTGGCTTGAATTATCTTTCTGGTAGTTTTACTAAACGAAATAAAAGTTGCCAAATCGTCAAACGATTCAGCTTTTAAAATGGCATCGCATGCGGGTGAAAAATGATAAATGTTATCGGCAATAGAAATACCAACATCACTTTGCATTAACGCCCCTGCGTCATTTAATCCATCGCCAATCATTAAAACCTTTTTACCAGTCTGTTGTAAAGAATTAATATAATTCAGCTTGTCTTCGGGGCTTTTATTAAAGTGAAGGTTATTATTAAAATATTTTTTAAGCAAATCGTTATCCTTAATAGTATCACCAGAAATTAAATGTAAATCGTATCCTTTATTTTTAAGCTTTGTTAAAATATTTTCAAGATTATTTCGCAATTTTGTATTTAATACAAATTTACCGTAATAAATGTTATCTATTGAAACATGGACATTCGTTTCAAATTCGTTTACATTATATTCAATTCCTGTAACAAAGATTGCTGAACCAATTTTAAATAGCTTTCCGTTTACTTTTCCCTCAATTCCTTTGCCTGAAATTTCATTAAAATCAATAGCATCTTCAAAATTATCAAAGGAATAATTCTGTGTTAAATATTTAAAAACCGACTGACTTAATGGGTGTGTTGAATGACGAGCCAAAGAAGCTATTTCAAGCATTTCGAGATTAGAAAGCGTAATTTCAGATTTAAAAACAATATCGTGCACATCTGATTGTGTAATTGTTCCGGTCTTATCAAAAACAATAGTCTCAATATCATATAATCTTTCTAAAACTTCATTGTTTTTTAAATATAGTCCTTTGTTTCCAAATACTCTCATTACATTACTGTATGTGAATGGCAATGAAAGAGCAAGTGCACATGGACAAGCTACAATTAAAACTGAAGTAAAAGCTTTAATAATCATTGAACTATCAACGAAAAACCAAACTACTGCTGTAACAAATCCAATAATTAATACAACAAGAGTAAATCTTTTACTTATTACATCAATCAACTTAGTTAATGAACTATTTCCTCTACTTGAGTTTATACCTTGCTCCTGGTTCCATAATTGCGTTAATCTGCTTTGCTGAGTTGAAGTTTTAACAAGCAGTTCAATTGTACTGCCAATTTGTTTGCCACCAGCATAAACAAATTCACCTTTTACTTTGTTAACAGGAACAGACTCACCTGTCACAAAACTATAATCAATATTAGCATAAGGACTAATTAATATTGAATCGGCAGGAATTAGCTCTTGGTTTCTTATTCTAATAATATCACCTTCTGCCAAATCGTGTAATTGAACTGAAATCTCTTTCCCTTCATTGAGTTTTGTTACAGCAACTGGAAAATATGAACGATAATTTCTGTTAAAAGATAATGCCTGATATGTTTTAGCCTGATACCACTTTCCCACTAAAAGAAAAAACACAAGTCCACAAAGTGAATCCATGTATCCTGAGCCAATTTTTGTTAGTATTTCATATGCACTCTCGGCAAAAATTGCAATTAATCCAATTGCTATGGGAAAATCAATATTTAAAATTCCTTTACGAATATTTTTCCAGGCAGAAATAATATAATCACTCCCACAATAAAAAAATACAGGAATAGCTAACAATAAATTTAATATTCCAAAAAATGATTTATAAGAAAAATCTATTGTTTCTGAACCTGGAATATACTCAGGAAAACTAAACAACATTGTATTTCCAAAAGCAAACCCAGCTATTCCTATTTTATATAGAAGTTGTTTATTTCCCTTTTGATTTTTTCTTTTCTCAACACTTTCAAGTGTAATGTTAGGAATATAATGTATTGAAACCAATAATTCAACTACTTGTCTTAAACTAATTTCATCTGAGTTAAAAGTTATAGTAACTTCTTTTTTTACAAAATGCACAAGTGAATGTGTAATACCTGCATTCAGCTTCGTCAAATTCTCTAACAACCAGATACAAGAGCTACAATGTATTCCAGGAATAAATAAAGTTACTTTCTTTAAATTTTTTTCTGAAAACTCATATAATTTTTCCTTTACATCATCTAAATCAAGGTAAGAAAATTTATTATGGTAATTATCAGAAGTTACTTTTATTCCTGGATGCGATTCAAAGTTATAGTAATCATATAATTTATGTTTATTTAAAATTTGATAAACAGTTTTGCAACCATCGCAACAAAAATTCTTTTCATTCCATATAATAGGATACTTTCCGCAATTGTCGCCACAATGTATGCAAATTGTTTTTTCCATTTAAAAGAGCCTAGTGACAACACGAATGTTTTGGGGTACATGTTTCAGTGTACGGTGTTAATACCTGATCAACAGGGCTAATATACTTTATTCCTAAATTAAGACCTCTTAAAATAAAAAGCAATCCTATTAATATAACAATATATGGAATTACTTTGGTAAACACTCTTCTTATAGCTATTCCCAATGAATTTCCAATAATAGAAATTGCAATTAACATAGGACTAGTGGCCAATCCAAAAGCAACCATTGCTAACATTCCGGTAATGCTATCATTTGAAGTTATTGCAAGTGCTACTGCTGTATAAACTAGCCCACAAGGCAAAAGCCCATTTAACAAACCTATTGAAAACAATGACAAATATGAACTAATTGCAAATTTTTTACTTAAACTACTTTGAATTTTTGAAATAATTGAAAAACTTTTGGCTTTAAATCTATTTCTAAAAATTAATGGAAAAAGAACAGTTAATATCATGACAACACCAGTAGCCACAGACACTACCTGCTGAAATCCAGCCATCTGAAAACCCTTACCAATTAACCCAAAAAGCAATCCTAACAAAGCATAAGTAATTGTTCTTCCTGAATTATAAAAAAGAGTACTTAGAACTCTTGAAAGCCAATTATTATTTTTCAATGGCAAAGCTAACGCAATTGGACCACACATTCCGGCACAATGAAAACTGCCAAGAAAACCAAGTGTTAATGCAGAAATAATTATTACCATTATAAATTAATATTAAATTCCTGATAATAACTAATACTATCAGATGTCCAATCTACTTTAACCTGATATCTCTTTTCAGAAAAATTCGAAATACTGAATTTTTGAATATTGTTAGTGTCAGGTTCTATTTTAAATAATAAATCTTTATTAGTTTTTGAAGGGCAATAAAATTGCACATTCCCTTGTATTGTATTATAATTAAAAGCTTTCGGGAATGTTATTAATATAAAATCCCCAGTTTGTGAAAGCAAAACTTTTTCAGTTAGCTGATTTGTGTTTTTTTGTTTTTGAATTTCCTTTTCATAATTAAGCTCTTTATGATAATAATCCTTTGTGATTACGTCATCTTCAATACCTAAACTTAAGATAATTCTGAAAATTATTGTTCCAAAAAACAGCATTAAAACTATAAATATTCCCCACCCCCAATTAAACTTAGTTCTTGTCATTTAACATATTGTTAATTTGAAGAAATAAAAACAAGTTTTTTATTTTCTATTAGCTCATTATTAGAATACACAGATAAAGTTAAATTTATCTGCTTAGTTTTAATTTTAGACTTATCAAGAACAATAAAAAAGACACTCTCAAGAGAACCCTGATCTTTTACAATCAGTTTCTGACTTCCGGCCATTTGAATTTCTCCTTCAGGGGATTCTAATTTAAGCTCAATTACCTGACTTTTATGAGTCTTATTTAGAATATTAATATTATACAAATTGCTTATTTTACCTTCAGGCTGCTCCTGAAAAAGTGTTCCAGATGTTCTTAAAATTGTAGTCTGAATATCAGTTCTAACAGTTAACAAATATGACAAAAATATTAACAAGAGTAACAATACTGAAGTATAACCAATTATTCTTGCATTAAACCTTACCTTCTCTCCTTTTTCAATATTATTTAATGACGCATACCTTATTAAACCTTTTGGTTTCCCAATGCGATTCATAACTGAATTACAAGCATCAATGCAAGCAGTACAATTTGTACACTCTAACTGTACTCCATTTCTGATATCAATTCCCGAAGGACAAACATGCAAACAATTTGCACAATCTATACAGTCACCACTTTCAGAATCTGATTGTTTTCCGCGAGGCTCACCGCGTTTATAGTCATACGAAACTGCAATTGAATTTTTATCTAAAAGTACACCTTGAAGTCTGCCATAAGGGCAAATTATGGTACAAACCAACTCTCTTATCTGAGAAAACACAATGTAAATTACTGTTGAAAAAATAATTATCCCAACAAATTTACCACTATGCTCACCTTTTAAAATTGCAAAAACACTCTCGTATCCATTCAAATATGACAATAGCGTAACTCCAAAACAAAAAGAAACTAACCAGAATAAAATATGTTTAATTGTTTTTTTAATAATCTTTTCGGCAGTAAGTATCTGTTGATTTAACTCTTTTTGCTTTGCAGGCCCACCTTCAACAAGCCACTCAATATTTCTAAAAACCAACTCCATAAAAACCGATTGCGGACAAGCCCAACCACAAAATATTCTGCCATATATAACAGTAAACAAAATAATAAAAATTATTATGGAAATCATTATAAGAAAGAACATATAAAAATCTTGAGGCCAAAAGACTTTTGTAAAAAGAATAAACTTTCTTTCTAAAATATCAATAAGAAAAATTGGCCGTCCATTGACTTTAAAATATGGACCCAAAATAAAAATCAGAATTAATAAATAACCAAATAATAATCTTAAATTATATAATTTACCCCTTGGCTTTTTTGCATAAATCCAGATTCTTTTACCTTCTTCGCTAACAATACTTAACCTATCACGAAATGTTCGTTCTTTTTGCTCTTTGCTCATTATAATATTTTAATAAAGGCTTTAGAAGCAATTTAATTGATAACAGTTCCCTGCGGAGCTTTTGCATTTGCAGGATTTGAACCTTTAAATTTAATAAGGATATAACTGGTAAGTTCTAAAATCTGCTGATCAGATAATTGATCTTTATAAGGCAACATGCCCTTTGTTATAAATCCATATTTAATTGTTTTAAAAACTTCGTTTGGTTTATTTCCATGTATCCAGGCATTGTCAGTTAAATTAGGACCAACATTATTTCCTTCTCCATTGTTACCATGGCATGTAAAACAAGTTTTTGATTTATATAATTCTGCTCCAGCAACAAAACTTTTTTCATCTTTTAAAAGCACAATGTTATTTTCGTCTAAGCCCTTTGTTAAAGAATCTGTTTTGGTAGAATCTACTATTGCTATTTCCTTAGAATATTCGGTAGCCTGATTTGGCCCACCAAAAAAAACAAAGTATCCAAAATATCCGGCCGACCATAACACTGTTAAATAAAACACCCACATAAGCCATGGTGGTGGTTTATTATCAAGTTCTTTTATTCCATCATAATCATGATCCTCAATTAAAAACTTACGTTCATTATCTTTTATATCCATAAAACTAAAATTTAGATTTATTCAATATTTTCTTTATCTAATGGTAAATGACTCATCTCATTTGTGTAACTTTTGTTAAGCATAAAAACCCATGCAACAATTCCAACAAAAGTTACAGTAGACATTACAGTTGCTATAATTGGAAGCAAATATGAAGATGGATCTAAATCAAGAAACTGATATATTATTTTCATTTCTTTACTAGATTTGAAGTAGTATCAATTACATTTTGACTTGAAATATCTTTACCTAGTTTATGCAAATAAGCTATTAAAGCAATTAGTTCTTTATTAGGTGCAACATTAATTTGTACTGCTTTTAGCTCATCAGAAATTAATTGAGCCTGTGCTAACAAATCTGCTTTTGCCTTCAGTTCAAACCCTTCGGCATAAGGAACACCAACAGTTCTCATTGCATTTATTTTTGAAGATAAACCTTCCATATCAATTTCTTTTTCGGCTAGCCAAGGATAAGCGGGCATATTGGTACCCTGACTAGTTGTTTGTGGATTCATCATATGATTATAATGCCACATTGCTGGTTTATACATTTTACCTCCAACTACTCCTGTTCTTGCTAAATCGGGTCCTGTACGTTTAGAACCAAACTGGAACGGATGATCATAAACAAACTCACCAACTTTTGAATACTCACCATATCGCTCAGTTTCGGATCTGAATGGGCGTACCATTTGAGAATGGCAGTTATAACAACCTTCCTTAATGTATATATCTCTTCCTTCTAACTCTAAAGGAGTATAAGGTTTTACTGAAGCAATTGTTGGAATATTAGATTTTACCACAATTAATGGAATAACCTCAATTGCTCCACCAATTGCCACCGCAATAAAAATATAAATAGCAAAACGTACAGGTTTACGCTCTAACCAACGATGAGCTGTTTCACTTAATGCAGAACGTTTTTCTGATTTTTCTAATGATGGTGCAGTTGCTTCCTCTTCACCTATAAATTTCCCTGCTTTTATTGTTTTAATTAAATTATATACCATTACAATAAATCCTATAAGGTATAATAAACCACCAAGAACTCTTGTATAATAAAAAGGATTTATTTCAGTAACAGTTTGCAGAAAGTTAGAATATACTAATGTTCCCTGTGCATTAAATTCCTTCCACATTAGAATCTGTATAAATGAAGCCCAATACATTGGAACTGCCCATAACAATATTCCTAATGTACCTATCCAGAAATGAAAATTTGCAAGCTTTTTAGAAAATAATTCTATATTAAATAGTCTTGGAATTAACCAATATAACATTGCAAAAGTTAAAAATCCGTTCCAGGCTAACGCTCCCACATGAGCATGGGCAATAGTCCAATCGGTAAAATGACTAATTGCATTTATTGATTTAATTGATAGTAGTGGTCCTTCAAAAGTGCTCATTCCATAGGCAGTAATTGCGACAACCATAAATTTCAAAATCGGACTTTCTCTTACTTTATCCCATGCACCTCGCAAAGTAAGTAAACCATTTATCATACCACCCCATGATGGAGCAATTAACATTATAGAAAACACAACACCTAATGACTGTATCCAATCTGGCATTGCCTGATAAAGCAGATGATGTGGACCTGACCATATATAAATAAATATTAATGACCAGAAATGAATTATTGATAGACGATAAGAATAAACGGGACGATTGGCCATTTTAGGTAAGAAATAATACATTAATCCTAAATATGGTGTTGTAAGGAAAAATGCAACTGCATTATGACCATACCACCATTGAACCAATGCATCCTGAACACCAGCATAAAAAGGATAACTTTTCAATAAACTTGCAGGCATCTCGATTGAATTAACAATGTGAAGCATTGCAACAGCCAAAATTGAAGCTACATAAAACCAAATTGAAACATATAAATGTTTCACTCTTCGTTTTATAATTGTTCCAATAACATTTGCTCCAAAAACAACCCAAACAAGGGCAATCATAATATCAACAGGCCATTCTAATTCAGCATATTCTTTACCGGTAGTATAACCAGCAGCAAGTGTTAAAGCTGCGCAAACAATAATAAGTTGCCATCCCCAGAAATGAATTTTACTAAATAAATCGCTAAACATTCTAGCTTTCAGCAATCTTTGTGTGGAATAATAAACACCAGTAAAAATGCCATTTCCAACAAAAGCAAAAATTATTGCATTAGTATGAATTGGCCTAATTCTTCCGAAAGAAGTGAATTCAATTCCAAAATTTAAAATGGGGAAAGCCATTTGTAAAGCAGCCAGTATTCCTACCAAAAGAGCAACTGCAGCCCAAAGAATTGTTGCATAAGCAAACAATTTCACAATTTTGTTGTCGTAATAAAAAGTTTGTTGTTCCATTTATTATTTAATTTCTACTTTTTTATCTTCGTTAATTGTATCTTTTTTATCATCAAATAAAATTCTTACAGAAGGAGTATAATCATCATCAAACTGGCCTGATTTAACAGCCCACACAAATGCCCCAAGGAATCCAACAGCTGCTAATAAGCAAATTACAATTAAAATAAAAATTACTTCCATGCTATATTTAATAGTACAAAAATAAAAATTTTATTAAATATTTATTTAAGTACATCAGATC
>CAILUD010000155.1 GCA_903837285.1 uncultured Bacteroidota bacterium
AGGTTATGTTGATGGGAGAAAATGAAGAAAAAATAGCTGAAATAACAACAGGTAAAGATGGTTTCTACGAATTTGAAATTGAACCTGAAAAGTCATATAAATTAACAGGAAATAAACCTGAGTATTCAAATGCAGAAAACACTTTTAAAGGAATTATTCCTGAAGGAAAATCAGAAATAGTATCTGATCTTTTGTTAGATCAGAATAATTTTAGCATTTATTGTTTAATTACTAATAAGAAAAATAATCAACCACTGGAGGGTGTTACAGTTAAAATTAAGGATATGCAGACAGGTGCAGAGCTGTTTAATTTTACCACTAATCAATCAGGTGATTTCAGACAAAAACTAGAAAATGCAAAAATAAACGATAAGCTATATTATGAAATTGATATCGATAAAACCGGGTATCTTGGTAAGAAAGTAACTTTCACTAAAATTATTGATAAACCTGGCGAAATAGCCATTCATAAAGAATTAAATGTTTCGCTTGACCAAATTGAAGTTGGTGCAGATTTAGCAAAAATAATTGACATTAAACCGATTTACTTTGATTTAAGCAAATGGAATATCCGTCCAGATGCCGCTATTGAACTCGACAAGATTGTAAAAGTAATGCAGGAAAATCCTAGTATGGTTATAGAACTGGGTTCTCATACCGATTGCCGCTCTTCGGCTGCTTTTAATATGAATCTTTCCGACAAACGTGCAAAAGCATCAGCCGCTTATATAATTTCAAAAGGAATAGAAAAAGCCAGGATCTATGGAAAAGGATATGGTGAAGCTAAATTGGTTAACGATTGTGCTTGCGAAGGAAATGTTAAAAGCGATTGCGACGAGGAAAGACATCAGCAAAACAGAAGAACAGAGTTTATTATTGTGAAGATGTAATACCAAATTAAAATATTATTTAGTCTAAAGTGTGAGGTCATCCTGAGGGCTTGTCCTAAGCTTGACGAAGGACTCGAAGGGATGCAATGGCAAGAGGATATCATGAAACAATTCGCCGCGGCGAACAGGATAACGATTTGGGTATTGGATTAATTCATAAATAGTATTGGTATTAGTCCAATCAAAATGCCAATCAACTATCTCTTTTTTTATCGTTATTTTTATTTGACCCTAAATTAATAAGTCAGTATTTGTGTGGGTTTCGAGAGATTTCTTTTGATTGCTAGAACCCCTCTGGCAGAGAAGGCAGGAATCGAACCTGCCACAGCCGGTTTTATCCGTCTGCTACCGGTGTTGAAGACCGGATGGCACACCAGTACCTTCCTCTCTAATTTTAAAAAACATTCAATTATACTAAAAAATAATGAATTTTAAAAATATGACAAATAAAAAAATCGCATAAAAATTAATTTATGCGATTTTTCAAACATTTGTTCTCTATTATTTTATCTTATCAAGCTAACCGATCCTGATTTCTCGTGTGAAATACCATTAGTGTCTTTGTAGTTTACAAGCCATGTATAAACTCCAATCTGAGCAATAGATTTGTTTTTGGTTGTTCCATCCCATGAATATTGGCTTGGATTTTCAGGATTAAATGATGTTGTTTCGAAAATAATTCCACCCCATCTATCGTAAATGTAAAGATGAAAATCTTTTGAGCTAATATTCGATCCTGTTATATAAAAAACTTCATTTGAGCCGTCATTATCGGGTGTAATTGCATTTGG
>CAILUD010000156.1 GCA_903837285.1 uncultured Bacteroidota bacterium
GTTTTCAATAGAATTATAAATAATTTTTATCTCTGCTCTTATGTCAGCAGGTTTTAATAGCTGAGTAATTTTTTCTGAAATCTCTTCCGGAGTAAAGGGTTTATAAATTAATTTAACATAATTCACAATATCTTCTTTTGGCAATTCTTGTTGTGCTTTTGATTTGTTATAAACGTCGTTTATTATACTTTGTTTGCCAGTTTCTTTTAATAATGCAATTGCTGCCTGAAATGCCACAAAATCGCCTAGTTTGGCCATGTCAATTCCATAACAATCTGGATAACGAATTTGAGGAGCCGACGAAACAATCATTATTCTTTTAGGATTCAACCTATCAAGCATTCTTAATATACTCTCTTTTAAGGTTGTTCCACGAACAATAGAATCGTCAACAATAACTAGAGTATCTGTATGGTCGCGAACAATTCCGTAAGTAACATCATAAATGTGTTCAACTAAATCTTTACGGGCAGCATCCTGAGTAATAAATGTTCTGAGTTTTGCATCTTTTACTGCAACAGTTTCAATACGTGGCGAAAAATGAATAAATTTATCAAGTTCTTCGGGTGTAATGTTATTTCCTAGGGCAAGAATTTTTTCTTTTTTTCTGGTATTACAAAATTCAGTCATTGCTTCTGTTAAACCATAAAATGCAACAGCAGCTGTATTTGGAATATATGAAAAAACAGTATTCTCTACGTCATTCTCAATTGCTTTTAATACAAAAGGAGCCAGTAGTTTACCTAGTTTTTTTCTTTCGTTGTATATATCCCTGTCTGTGCCTCTTGAAAAATATATTCTTTCAAAAGAACAGCTTGATTTACGATAAGGCTCAATTATTTTTTCTTCTGTTATTGTATTATCTTTTCTTATAATTAAAGCATGCCCTGGTGTTACTTCACGAATTTCTCCAATCGGAACATTAAACACAGTTTGAATTACTGGGCGCTCGCTTGTGACTACAGCAATTTCATCGTTATAATAATAAAATGCAGGACGAATTCCCCAAGGGTCGCGTAATACAAAAGAATCGCCATGACCAATCATTCCTGCAACAACAAAGCCACCGTCCCAACGCCATGTAGCATCATTAAGAATACGTTTAATGTCTATATGTTTTTCAATATGTTCTGAAATTTCAGTGTTTGAGATTCCAAGTTCTTTTTTCTTTGCAAATACTCTTTCAACTTCCTTGTCAAGAAAATGTCCGATTTTTTCGAGCATCGATACAGTGTCAGAATAATCTTTTGGGTGTTGACCTAATTCAATAAGGTGAGTAAAAAGTTCATTAACATTTGTGAGATTAAAATTTCCTGCTGCAACTAAATTTCTGGATTTCCAATTATTTTCACGCATTACAGGATGCACATTCTCGATATTATTTTTACCAAATGTTCCGTATCTAAGATGTCCCAAAAATAATTCACCAGCAAAAGGAAGATTCTCTTTTGCCCATTGTGGATCGGCTAAATGGTCGGGTCTGCGAAGGCCTACATTTTCAAATTCTTTGTGTATTTGTCCAAAAACTTCTTGTATGGATTGCGATGCATTTGAGCGATATCTATGTATATATTTTTTTCCAGGTGGAAGATCGAGTTTTATGCAAGCAGCACCTGCACCATCTTGACCGCGATTATGTTGTTTTTCCATAAGAAGATATAGCTTGTTAATGCCATACATCCATGTTCCATATTTTAGCTTGTAATATTCAAGTGGTTTGCGTAATCGTAACAATGCAAAACCACATTCGTGTTTAACTTCGTCAGTCATTTTTTTGAGAAAATTATTTTGGTGTACAAAGTTATTCTTTCCTTTTTAAACTAAATCGAAAAAGGAAAACTTAAATAAAATCGTTAATAACTTTTTAAATTAAACGTATTCAAAGTAACGCTAAAAAATAATGTGCATTTCAATAAGACAGGGTACTTTAATTTTAAAGTTCAAAATTATACTTTATGATTTATGTGATGAATTAAAGCTTTTTGTTGACAAAAAAATACTAGATCAATCTTTTCGCTTTATAAACATCAAAATATAAGTAAGATATCAAAAAAACTATTTTCTGTTATTAAAAAGCATAGGTTAATCATAATTATAATTGCTAAGTATTAAAATGTAGACCATCTATCATGTGAAATTGTTAGTCTGTAAAAACTGATAAAATCACTGTGTTTATACCTGTAACTATACGTAGTTTTTAGTGTTTAACCAAGTAAAAACACCTATAAAGAATTAAATAAAAAACTAGATGATGAAAACAACAATACTAATATTATCTATAGTACTTTTTTCGAAAATGATATTCGCACAGAGTGCACCTTTTGCAAATTTTACTCCATCAGTAAATAGCTATATTGATTATGGCAGAGGGTTAAATATCGATTGTTTAAAAGATATAAGCGATGGAAATAAGCTTACTATTTCCTTATGGGTAAAATGGACAAACAAAACTGATCCTGGAGTTGGAAACTGGGCAAATCTTTTCACTTTAGCTGATTCTACAAATAGTGGTGACAATGGCGTGTTTTGGGTTCAACATAATTCGGATAATTCTAAATTTGAATTTGCATTACATACTAATGCGAGAAGTTTTGTTTATTCAACAACTACACCCGTTAGTGGAACATGGTACTTTTTAACATTAGCATATGATGGTTCGCTTGCAAATAATAATATGAAGTTTTATGTTAATGGAGTTCAGGAAGCATCGGCAAATAAGACAGGAAATATAAGAAATTTTCCAACTGCTTCGAGATTAAATATGGGAAGATGGCCAAATCCAAGTAATAATTACAGGCATTTTAATGGAAAACTTGATGAAGTTTCGATTTGGAAAAAAGCACTTACACCAGCTCAAATATTAGGTTTAATGAATACTCCAACAATCGTTACAGGAATAAACTATGATGCAATTGGATTAATTGGATTTTGGAATTTTGATAATCTTACAGCTAATAATTTAGGTCCTTGCATTATTAATGGCCTTATTGGATCAAGCACTTCTCTTCCTGTTACATTTACATCGTTAATTGCAATATCCGAAGCTGGAAAAGTAAATGTTAACTGGTCAACTGCATTAGAAATAAATAATGATTATTTTTTAGTTCAAAAATCAAATAATGGGGTTGATTTTATTGATGCCGGAAAAATTAAAGGTTCAGGTAATAGCAATGTAACAAATAGTTATAAATTTACTGATTATAATCCTTATTCGGGATCGTCATATTACAGATTAAGACAAGTTGATTTTGATGGAAAGGAAAGCTATTCTTCAATAACAGCAGTAAATGTAAATGCAGATTTTTCTTTATCAATGTTTCCAAATCCTTCAAATGGGAACAATGTTATTGTAAAATTAAATTCAGATGAAACAACAAATTTCGAAATAATTGTTACTGATATTTCGGGAAGAGAAGTTTACAGTTCAGTTAATAACAATGGTTCTGTAACAATACCTACAAGCGAGTTTCAAAAAGGAATTTTCTTTGTCAAAGCAGTTTCTGGTGAAAATATTAGTCTCAATAAGATTATAAATAATTAACTAAAAAAAACTCTATTAAAAAAATGGGTATTTATACGATTTTTTTTAAATATAATCAGAGCTAAATTTGAATAGAAGATTAAAAAAGAGTAATAATGAAAACAGTAATAGTAAGCATAGCAAAGACATCTTTTTGGGCACCGATTATTGTTAAATTTACTTCCTACACATATTTACCTCTATCGGCAAAAAAAATCTCAAAAAAATTCGATCTGGAAAAAATAAGGAATATAAAATTGTTTGTAATTGATAGTCTTTTATTTTCTTTAATTATTTTCTTGTGTGGTTTTATAGTTTCCTTAATGCTGTAGTAAAGAATCTAATCTAATCTAGGTAGTCCAATTAAATCGTCAACAATAAAAGCACCCGGATAACTGGATTGTATAATCTTAAAAGCCTTATATGCTTCGTTTCTGTTTCTAAAATCACCAACACGCACTTTAAAATAAGGTGCTTCGTAAACTAAATAAGAATCATAATCAGGAAAAGCAGTATTTAAACTATTACGTATTTTATGTGCAGCATTTTTTGCATCTGAACCAGATCCAAAGTAAACCTGTACGCGATAACCCGGAAAACCTTTTGCTTTTTGATTTACTTCTATATGTTTTCCAACTATAGCTTCAATTCTCGATTCTTGTTGAAGAGTTACTTTTCCCCACCCTGCTTTGGTTCCAGATAAAGTTGCAAATATTTTAGGTTGCGCAAATGCACAAAATGATAACAATAGTAACAACGACACTAAAACCAAATTCCGCATAAATTAATTTTGACTACGAATACTTAAAACAGGAATTGAAGCATGATTTACCATCTGCTGAGCATATGGGCCAAGCCAGAATGCTGCATTTGTTAGCTGGTCTGTCATAATAGTTATTAATTCAGCATCTACTGTTTTTGCATATTCAATTGTTAAGTCGGTAATATTTGATCCAACCAAAACATTTTTAGTGCAATTAACTCCTTTTTCTTTTAAATATTCCTCTACTTGCGTGCAGTAAGTAGTGATTTTTGCTGTAACATCAGCAGAGCTAATTTCTGAAACTCCTAAAATATGAACTGTTGCTCCAAAGAAGCGTGCTAATTCTGTAACAAAAGGTACCTTTTGTCTGGTTGATAACGAAGAATCAATAGGCATTACA
>CAILUD010000157.1 GCA_903837285.1 uncultured Bacteroidota bacterium
AATACTATTTATTCTGCAATATGTTTATTCTATATCTACAACGTTCATTAATTCAAATGAAACAAATATCATTATTTATTGAAAAATTTTTTTAATGAATATTTAAGTTTTTAACATTAACATAAAAACAAATAGAATCATTAACCTCAACTTGCAGTATTTAAGACAAATAAAACATCAAGAATGCACAAACAAAGATATTTGTTTATTAAAGTTTTATGCATTTACTTAATTTATATATTTGCAACTGCAATTAAAAACAATATTAAAAATTCAAATAATATAATATAGAATACAATAATTCGTTAGTTTAGTTGAAAGAAATTGCTTTTTTAAACAATAATAATCGGACAGTGAATTTTGAAATAATTTTAATTTCAGAGTAAATACAAAACAATAAAGACAAGATGCCAAATCGCATTTCATTTTCTAAAATCATGCTTTACTTCGGTCTGTTAATGATATTATTGTACATTGTGGCAGGTTCTGTTTTAATTTTTGCACAAGTACTACCCGATTCACCAAAACAGTTTAAAGTCATATTTGGCATTTTCTTTGTCTTATATGGAATATTTCGTTTTGCAAGAGTTTATCCCAAACTAAAAAATCGCAACCAAGATGAAGACAATGATTAGATTAAGTTATTTCATTTTTATACTGTTTCTTTTTTCCTGCAATACAGAACCTGGGAAAATAACCGACGAAACTACAACTCGTGGCAATATTAAAATTGCTTGCGATGAATCATTTAAACTTTTATTTGATACAGAAATTTACACTTTCGAAAGTTTATACAAATACGCAACAATAAATGTTGAGTATTTGCCTGAAAATGACTTATTTGATTTATTCTTTAAGGATTCTGTAAGAGCAATAGTTACAACAAGAAAACTTTCAAAAAGTGAAGAAGAAGGATTAATGGGAAGTAATATAGTTCCAAAAACAACTGTAATTGCTTATGATGCACTAGCATTTATTATTAACCACAATAATCCTGACACAACTATTTTATACAGTTCTATCAAAAAAATATTTACAGGAGAATATAAAACCTGGAAAGATATTAATCCAAAGTCAAAATTAAATGAACTGGCATTGGTTTTCGATAATGATAAATCTGCTAATGTTAGATATATAAACGAAAAATTTGAATTAAATCAAGGATTTCCATCAACATGTTTTTCGGTAAAATCAAATGAGGAAGTAATAAATTACGTTGAAAAAAACGAAAATGCAATTGGCTTAATAAGTGTTAATTATATTAGTGATAGACACGATTCATTAACTATAAATTTTTTAAGCAGAATAAAAGTACTTGCAATAAGTTCTGAAACTGATGATGGAACTAATGGTTATTATTATAGACCATATCAGGCTTATATAGCAAATGTATCATATCCTTTCAGGCGTGATGTTTATATTATTAACAGAGAAACATTTACTGGCCTAGGTTCAGGATTTAACCAGTTTGTGGCTGGCGAAGTTGGACAAAGAATTATTTTGAAATCCGGACTGGTTCCTTCAGTTATGCCAATACGTTTAATACAATTATCAACAGAATAAAGTTATTGTAATATGACAAAGAAAATTTTCATTTTAGCAGCATTAGTTAATTTGTTCGCATTAAGTTCTTTTAATGGACAATCTCAAACATTAACAGATGCAATTCGCTTAATGCAAAGCGAACAATTTGATAACGCAAAAAAAGCATTTAAAACCGTTATCACTAAAGAACCAAGAAATGGTGATGCTTATTTTTATTTTGGGCAATGCTATTTGTATTCTTTTATTGTCGACTCACTTTCATACACACTAGATGAAGTAGCAGACTCTGCATATTTTTATTATAAAAAAGGTACTGAATCAGACCAACTTAATCCACTTAATTTCACAGGACTAGGAAAGATTGAACTACTTAAGAAAAATGCAGTTGATGCAAAAACTCATTTCGACAAAGCAATTTCACTTTTACCAAGCAAAACAAATAAAAACAGTGAAATTTCAAAAGCAAAACAAGCTTTAACATATGCAAAAATAGCCGAAGCATATGCTCAGGTTACACCTTCTCAAATGAAAGAATCGTATGCCTTTTTACAATTAGCTCAGGCATATGCTATACCAGATCCAGCAATTTACATTATAACTGGTGATATTTATTTAGAAGATGGAGACGCTACAAACGCTATTTTAAACTATAAAAAAGCTCAGGAGCTTCTACCAAATTCACCTTTAGCAAAAATTAAAATTGGAAACATTTATGTACGCGGCAGAAATTTAAAAGCAGCTATTCCATATTTCGAAGAAGCACAAGCTATTGATCCTAACTTTGCTCCCGTTTATAGAGAAATGGGTGAACTTTATATAAAATCAGGTTCAAATGAAAAAGCAAAAGAAAACTTCTCCAAATTCTTAGAACTATCAAATAAAAATATTGCTGCAAGAATAAAATATATCTATGCTCTTTTCCTATGTAAAGATTACAACAACGTACTTGTACAAGTAAATGAAGTATTTGCTACAGATAATTCATCGATAATCCTCAATAGACTAGCAGGTTACTCCTATTTTGAAACCGCAAAATATGAAGACGCTAAAAAATCTATGGATATTTTCTTTAATAAAACTAAATCGGATCGCATTATTAGTAGTGATTATGCTTATTACGGAAGAATTCAAAGTAAATTAGGTAGCGATTCATTAGCTGTTGAAAGTTTTTATAAAGCTATCGCAAAAGATACAACAAACTACGATTTGCTAACAGAGACTGCTAATCTTTTAACCAAGCAAAAGCGAAATAACGAAGCAATAGTATTATTTAACAAAAAAATTAATGATGGAAAAGCTAGTGCAATTGATTACTACTATCTTTCAAAAATTTACAATAATTTATATTTACAATTAGCATCAATAAAAGATTATTCAAAAATTGACTCTTTAGTTAAAAGAGGTACCGAATTTTTAATAAAAGCAGATACATTATGTGGCAGCTTTCTAGCCGAACAATCTACATCTATGCAGGGACTTCAAAGAAGAGCCCAAATAAAAGCTGCTCTTGATCCTGACTTTAAATCAGGTTTAGCAAAACCATTTTACGAAAAGGTTTTAGAAAAGGCACAATCCGATTCTGTTAAATACACCAAAGAGTTAATGGAATCTTATGATTATTTTGCTTGGTATAATTATACAACTACACAAAATTATGTGCAATCAAAAATGTACTATAATAGAATTTTAGCTATCGATCCTAAAAACGTTAAGGCTAAAAAAGCTTTAGTAGAATTACCAAAGCTTAAAGGGCTATAATTTTTTATTAAAATATTTAAAAAACCCTTCTGTTTCTAATACACAGAAGGGTTATTCTTTTATATATTTTAAGTTTTTAAATTAAGATATTGTTAAACATAATTTTTTAAAAGCAAAATTGGTCATTGTTTAACCACTAAT
>CAILUD010000158.1 GCA_903837285.1 uncultured Bacteroidota bacterium
ACTGCAGGAGTAACCTTTACTTCTCTATACACTGCGTTTCCGCCGCTCCTCCGCCGCGGTGGAGGGCGAAGTATCAATTGTGTTAATGAGATGAATTGTATTTCAAGCGAGGACGCTTGAAATAGATTGGAGTCCGCCATGACGCTGAATATTGTACGTCATGGCGGGCTTGACATGTCATCTGTTTAAGGTTTGTAGCATATGTCACAAGTTAAAAACTTGCGCCATATGGGGGGTAGGGATTGTTTATTGGCATTTAATATAACCTTTGTGTTCCTCCGCCGCGGCGGAGTGACGTACTTAGTGCGACTTTGTGTTTGATTTTTTTAGTAATGCCTCGCTATCTGCTTGTGATTATGTGGTTTATGTCACAAGTTAAAAACTTGCGCCATATGGGATAGTTTTTTCTTTTATCATTAGTATAAAGCAGCCTTTTTAAATAAATCATTGTCTTAAAAAAAAAAACAAGCAGTGGTAACAGTAACATATCCATTTCATTTGTTGATAATTATCAGAATCCTTTAATAATAAACATTATAAAATGTTCACAAAAATTGTGTAGGATTAAAAAAAAAGTTATTTTTGTTAGTTAAATTTTTTAATTAAAAACATAAAACATAGCAAATAAGGCAGTTAGCTTTTTAAAATTAAGCCATGTAAACAAAATTACAAGTAATGCTAACTCCCACCATTTTAAAACAAATAAAACAATAAAATAATAAAGCCATGAATAACAAACTGCAAACTAAAGAACAGGCTAACATTATACCTGAAAATAAGAAAATGAAGTGGGAGAGACCATTTATTAACGAAATTAATGTATTAATGACTATGCTTGCAGGAGGCGATGGCACTGATGGCGCAGATCAAGCAATAAGTTAAAGTCGATGGTTTATTAATGTCAATATTTTAAAAAGATGTTTATGAAAAATATATGTTTGCTAATTGTTTTTTTGTTTTTTGCTATTTTTACTTTTAGCCAAAACACGAATGAACTGTTGTGGGTTTCACATTTTACTGGAACAGGCAACAATATTGGAAAGTATCCCACAGATTCTGCCATAGTTGTTGACACAGTTTCTTCAGCAACTGTTACTTCTTCTGCAAAAGATATTTTTGGTAATATTTATTTAATGGGGACATTTAGCCAAACAGTTAATCAAGGAGCTTTTTCTATTGCCTCATATGGTGGGAATGATGTTTTTATCTCAAAATATGATTTAAATGGTAATATTAAATGGCTTAAAAAAATTGGAAGTAATGGTAATGAAGCATCAAGTGGTATTAAATTATCAAATGATGAATCAAAACTATATTTAACAGGAAGTTTTAATAATACTTGCAATTTTGATGCGCTAACAACGATATCCACTGGGGGTTACGATGTGTTTATTGCTTGCTATGATACTAGTGGAAATGCTGTTTGGGCAAAAAATGTTGCTTGGGGTGTTGGAAATACTACTCAACTTTCAACTAGTATTGCGATTTCAGAGAATGATACATTAGCCATAATCGGCAATTATGATTCTGGCATAATTGATTTTGGTTCTGGAATCAATTTCCCTAATAATGGTTTTAGAAATTTGTATTTTGCAAAGTTCGATAAAATGGGCACATTAGTTAATGCAAAACGATTCTTGTCAAAATCAAGTACTGTAAATTTATTAAGTGTAGCATTTGGCAATAATTCATATACAGTTACAGGAAATTTTACAGACAGCTTATATCTTAACACTTTGCCTATTTATAATTCATATGCTACTTCAAATCTTTTTATTTATAAGTTTGATAGAAATGGGAATAGTCAATGGGTAAGAACAATGAGAGGTAATGGTACGTCAACAGGGCGTTCTGTAACTTACGATCCTTCAGGAAATGATATCTATGTATGTGGCAATTTTGATACTCCAACTTTACTTATAGACTCAACAAGCATTTTAATTTCAACTCAAACATGTTCTAGTTTTGGTAGTACTGATATGATTCTAGCAAAATATAATATAAATGGAAATTTGCAATGGTTTAGAAATAAAGGAACTCCTTTTCAGGAAAATGCTTTAGGTCTTTCGGCGAGCAATAGTGAAGTTATGGTCTGCGGTCAATTTGCTAATGTTTTAAATTTTGCTGGCAAAACAATTACCTCTCGGGGTGGGCTTGATGCGTTTATGATGGTATATAGTAACAATGGTCAAGAAATATTTGCAGAAAGCTCTGGTGGTACACTTGCAGATTTATCCCAAACGGGATTTATTATGAATGGAAGATATATATTTGTTTCTTATCATTTATCACCCACAATAAGCCATGATGGAGATTGGGATAATCACTGGGTAAAAAGTAATGCCTCTGCTAACCGTGATTTAACATTAGCATGTTATGGTCAATTTTATAATAATTTATTAGTTGATTCTGTAAAATGTTCTGGTGGTAATACTGGCTCAATTACAACAACACAAATAGGAGGAAGAACTCCTTATACTTATGCCTGGTCTGATTTGCAAAGCACACAAAATGCAACAAATCTTGCTACTGGCATATATAGCGTAACAGTTATAGATGCAAATGGTGCAAGAATTAGAGATACAGTAACAATTGGCACAAAACCTAATTTGGCTTTATCGCTAATTGATACTACAACAATAAATTGTCAGAATATTAGTAATGGAAATGTAACAGTTAGCACAATAGGAGGTAATAATCCTTTTACATATACCTGGTCGGGTTCTACAAGTACATTAGCAACTGCAAGTGATTTAAACCCCGGTTTGCACTATGTTAGTGTAACCGATGTTTGCGGCACAAAAAAAGATTCTGTTTTTGTAGAAAGTATACCGCCTGCTCAGGTATCTTTAAGTACACATAATATATTACTAACCTGTGCAAGCGATTTAGGAACAGTTTCTGTTCAAACAATTGATGGTGTGGCACCATATTCTTATGTTTGGGATGATCCTATTACATTAGCAACTCCAACCCGCAGCGATCTTATTCCTGGTTGGCATTATGTAACTGTTACCGATGTTTGTAATGTGCCATATAAAGATAGTGTACGTGTAAATTATTTACCAGAGGTAATAACAGCCATAACAAGTTCAACATTGGCTTCTTGCCCAACAAGTACAAACGGGCAGGCAACAGTGCAGGCAAGTTCTGGTTTACCACCTTATACCTATGCATGGTCGGGTTCATCTAGTACTACTAACACAGCTACAGATTTAAACGTTGGTTGGCATTATGTTACGGTTACTGATTTTTGTAAATCAAAAAAAGATTCTGTTTTAATAGGAAACATGCCTTTGTTACAAACTAGCATGTCGGCACCAACTCCTACTAATTGTATAACTGCTGCTACAGGTACAGCTACAGTTACTGCTACAAACGGAGGTTCTCCTTATACATATATATGGACATCGGGCGAATTCACTCCAAATGCAACAACACTTGGTGCTGGATGGAATTACGTAACAGTATCTGATGTTTGTTCAACAATTAAAAAAGATTCAGTATTTATTGCAATACAATCTTCATTGGTATCATCTGTTGCTTTAACAGCACAGGCAAGCTGTCCAACTTCTACAAATGGAACAGCATTAGCTACAATATCTGCAGGTGTAGGGCCTTATACTTTCCTTTGGGCAAATGGCGATGTTACTGCTTTGGCAGATACATTACCAATTGGTTGGGCTTATGTTACTATCACAGACGCTTGTGGGCCTAAAAAGGATTCTGTGCTTGTAACAAATGTTCCTTTAGCTCAGGTATCATTAAGTACACAAAATATATTACTTACATGTGCTACCGATTTTGGTACAGCAACTGTATTAACAATAAACGGTGTTGCTCCTTATACATATACTTGGGATGATTTAGTTGCACCAACACCAACACGTAACGATTTGGCACCTGGTTGGCACTTTGTTACAGTAACAGATGTTTGTAATATCCCTTATTTAGATAGTGTAAGAGTAAACAATTTACCAGAAGTAACACTTTCAATTACCGGTTCTGGTATTGCTTCATGTTCGGCAGGTGGTGATGGTACTGCAACAGTAACAGCAATCTCGGGAGTACCACCATATAGTTATTTGTGGTCAACCGGAAGTACAACAGCTACTGCTAACAACTTACTTATAGGTTGGCAATATGTATCGGTAAGCGATTATTGCGTAACTCATGTCGATTCTGTTTTTATTACCAGTCAGCCTCCGTTAGTAATAGATATTACCGATTCAACTTCTGTAAGTTGTTTGGGTGGTACAAATGGCACTGCAACAGTAGTTGCAACAAATGGCGGACTATCATACACATATTTATGGACCTCGGGCGAAACTACTGCTACAGCAATAAATTTACAAGCTGGTTTAAATTATGTTACAGTAACTGATCTTTGTGGCTCAAAAATAGATTCAGTATTAATAACTGTAAGTGCGCCTATGTCAATTGCCATTACATCATCTTCGCCAACATCATGTGCAGGTGGTAATAATGGAGGTGGTCAGGTAACTGTTACCAACGGTGCTTCTCCTGTTACATATGTATGGTCTACAAATAATTTATTTTCCGATACATTAAGCGAAAATGCTTTTGCCGGAAATTTAAATAATGCATGGAATTATATAAGAGTTACCGATTTCTGTTCAACATTAATTGATTCGGTTCAGATTGATTTTCTTCCTGTACTTAATGCAAGTATTACATTTAGCGTACCTGCTTCATGTGCAACTACTGCCGATGGTAAAGCAAGTGTAACAGCAACAAATGGTGCAGCACCTTATACATATTTATGGAGTGATGCAGCAGCATCTACAGGTTTTGTTGTACTAGATTTATTACCCGGTTGGAATTATGTAACCGTTACAGACCAATGCGGCTTTGCTGTTGACTCGGTAAATTTAACAAACTTACCAGCACTTTCAATAACTACTTTATCATTAAACACGGTTTCGTGTGCAGGTGGCAGTAATGGTTCTGCGGTTGTTACAACAACCGACGGAGTTGTTCCATTTACTTACCTTTGGAGCACTACAGAAGCTAACGATACAGCAACAACACTTATTACCGGTTGGAATTATGTATCTGTAACAGATATTTGCGGAACTAAAGTTGACTCAATTGAAGTAGCTGTTACACCTGTTGTAACTGCAAGTTATGATAGACCAGCTCAAATTTATTGCTTTGGTGATTCAACAGCAAGAATTGTTTTAGAACCACTTAATGGACTTGCTCCATATAGTTATGTGTGGGGAGATACAACTCTTACAAATTATGACAGAACAGGATTACATGCCGGAAAATATTACTTTACTGTAACAGATGGATGTAATTCTACATTTAATGACTCTATAATTATTAATCAGCCAGGCGCACTTTCATTATCAATGATAACAACGAACACTTCGTTTACAGGATTATCAGATGGTGCAATAGATTTAATTATGTCGGGAGGTAGTCAGCCTTATTCATATAACTGGTCTAATTCAGTTTCTCAAGAAGATCAGGCAAATATTCCTGAAGGAGTTTACTACATAACAGTAACAGATAACAACGGTTGCGTTATATTAGACAGCTCAACAATAGCAACAGATTCATGGCATATAGAAATATATAAAGCATTCACTCCAAATGGTGATGGTAAAAATGATGTGTGGAATATTAAATATATTTCAGCTTATCCAAATTGCAGTGTAACCATTTTTAATGAATGGGGAATGCAGGTATTTGAATCTACCGGTTATGAAACAGCATGGGATGGTACCAACAAAAAAGGAAACAAACTTCCTGCTGCAACATACTATTATATTATCGACTTAAAAGATGGGTCGAAGGTTTATACCGGTTACGTAACATTAGTTAAATAATTAGGAAAAGATCATGATTATGAAGAAGATATTTTTCTCAATAGCAGTAATGGTTTTATTTCAGAGTGCATTTGCTCAGCAATTAACTTCTGTTAGCCAGTACATGGAAAACAAATATGTGTTTAATCCTGCAGCTGTAGGAACATTACCATATAGTCCGCTTGCATTATCATATAAAAGGATGTGGACCGGAGTGGATGATGCCCCAACAATGCAAATGATAAGTTCGCATTTTCAGGCAGCAGATAATATGGGTATTGGTGGTAAAGTTTTTAATTATTCAGCTGGCGCAATGTCAAAAATGGGAATAGAAGGAACTTATGCTTATCAGTTACCTATTGGTACCAACGGAGCAAAATTATCATTGGGTCTATCGGCTCAGTTGTATCAGTTTTATTTAAATAAAAGTAAATTAACGTTAGAGCAACAGGATGACGAGGTAATGTTATTTGGTTCAGAGAAACTTATTTCACCTGACGCTGCTTTTGGTGCATATTATTATACCGATAAATATTTTGCAGGATTGTCAGTTTATCAGCTTTTTAATCGTAAGGTTGATATGATGACGGATAAAATTTTAGAAAACAGACAGGTTAGACATTATTTTATAAGTGCAGGTTATAATTTTGATCTTAATGCTAATTTTTCTATAGAACCGTCATTTCTTGCAAAGGTAATAGAAGCAGGTATTGCTCAGGTTGATATTAATGCAAAAGTAACATACAAACAAACTGTTTGGTTAGGTTTGTCATTTAGAACAAAAGATGCAATTGCAGTAAACTTAGGTCTTCGCAAAGACCGTTTCATTTTTGGATACTCATATGATTATTCTATTACCGATATTAAAAAATATAATGTAGGTTCGCATGAGTTATTCTTTATTGTTAAGTTTAACAGATCAAAACCTAAATTGTAGAAAAAACAGCAACGCTGATAACGAAGAAATAGCAACGCAGATAACACAGATTTAGCGGATAAACGCGGATAAAAACAATACAAATACGTCATGGCGGGCTCCGACCTAGGAGTGGTCGGAAGAAATTCCGACCATTTTTTTATGTTTTGAAGTAAACATCAGGATTGCCTCCACATTTTATAACAATTAAAGCAATCACTAAGTCCCTGACCTCCATTTTAAATCTTCTTTTAGCGGTTTTGTAA
>CAILUD010000159.1 GCA_903837285.1 uncultured Bacteroidota bacterium
AAACTATGAAAACAAAAAAATTATCATCACTAAGGTTAACAATGTTTGCCTTAGTTTTTGCAGTTCTAATATCTTCAATTTATTCATGCAACTCCAGAGATGAAAGCTATGCGGACAATAAATCAAGCACTCCCAGCTCATATTCAGAGACATCTGCTGCAAAATCTGAAGAACAAAGCGATGACCAGATGGCTGGTCAGGCAATGGCCGACTCAATTATAACAAATCAGGAAGTTATTTCTTCATCAGCTGCAGTTGTTTCAAAAGACACTACACGTAAATTTATTCGCACAGCCGATTTAAAATTCAGAGTAAAAGATGCCCGCTGGTCTACTTTAAAAGTTGAAGATATTGTTGGTGCTCATAAAGGTTTTGTAGAATTCACCGAATTAAGATCAGAAACTTTATGGACACAACTTGTTGCTCATAACGAAGATTCATCTTTAGAAATTATTCATTACAGAGTTGTAAACAACATGACTCTTAGAGTTCCAAATACTGAACTCGACAGCACATTAAGAGCTATAGGAAAGTTAGCAGAGTTTCTAGATTTCAGAGTAATTAAAGCTGAAAACGTTACTCTTTCAATAAAAGAAAAACAACTTGCAGCAAACAGACTAAAAAAATACGACAAACGAGTTTCAACTGCAATTGATAACAAAGGAAACAGACTTAGTGATATTACAGATGCAGAAGAAAACAGATTAAACCGTCAGGAGCAATCAGACAATAATTTAATTGAAGAACTTACCTTACAAGATAAAATTGAATACAGTACAATTCAAATTGAAATGTATCAAAGAAGTTCAACAATGAAAACAATTGTTGAAAGCGAAAAAGAAGTAGAACCTTTCAAAGAAAGTTTTGGTACTCGTTTAATGAACGGTGTTAAAACTGGATGGAAAATTTTAGAATTCATTGTTCTGGCTATTGTAAACACATGGAGCATAATTTTGATTATTGCAGCTATATTATTTGCAATTAGATATTTTATAAAGAGAAAAAAGAAATAATCTTTATTCTTTAAAAAAGCCAGTGAAAACACACTGGCTTTTTTTATCTTTGATAAAATTAAAAAAATATGAAAATTTTTTTTCCATTTATTTTAATAACATTTTCAATTATAAATAATTCATATAGTCAGGCAGAGTTAAATACAGATTCTGTTATAAAAAGACCAGAATTTCCAGGAGGTGAAAATGCTATGATGGATTTTATTGGGACAAATATAAGATATCCTACATATGCAAAAGAAAAAGGAATTGAAGGTAAAGTTTTTATTAGATTTATAATTACTAAAACAGGAAAAGTAGATAGCGTCTCTGTTTTAAAAGGGGTTTACTCACTTTTGGATGAAGAAGCAATTAGAGTTGTTGAAAAAATGCCAGATTGGAAACCTGGTATTAAAAACGGAAAACAAGTTACCTGCTCTTTTCAAATTCCAATTAATTTCAAGATGAAAAATAAGCATAAGCCTGAATTAAAATATGACACTTCCGATTCGGCAAATGATATAAGAAAAATGATTTTATTTCATTAAAACTACGCTAATCGGGATTTTTTAATCACGATTTTAATAACTGCGGATTTTAAATCCGCAATAGCACAAAACCACAATAATATTTTTCATAAACCACCCTTTTTTTTATCTTTGCAAAAAATTTATTTTAATGACAAATTACGGTGGTATTCCTGAGGAATTTTCTGATTTAAAAAATGCTAAAGTTGTTATTTTACCAGTACCTTATGATGGCACAAGTACCTGGATAAAAGGAGCTGATAAAGGTCCAGAAGCAATTCTTGAAGCTTCAGCAAATATGGAATTATACGATATCGAGAGCAATCGAGAAATATATACTATTGGTATTCACACTGCTGATGCTGTTACAGAAAATAATTCACCAGAAGAAATGACTGAAGCTGTTTATCAGGCAGCAAAAAAATACGTTGGCAAACAACACACTGTAGTTATTGGTGGTGAACATTCTGTAAGTTTTGGAACAATAAAAGCACATTTTGAGACATACGAAGATATGTGCGTTTTGCAATTCGACGCACACACCGATTTACGTCCGGAATACGAACATTCAATATACAACCACGCATGTGTAATGGCTCGCGCACAGGAGCTTTGTCCTGTTATTGCAGTTGGAATCCGTAGTCAATGTATTGAAGAACTTCCAAACGTAATTCGTGAAAACATTTTTTATGCTCACGAAATTCACGATAATACTGAATGGATGGATAAAGCAATTAGCCGTCTTTCAAAAAATGTATACATTTCTATCGACTTGGATGCATTTGATCCTTCAATATTACCATCAACAGGAACGCCAGAACCAGGTGGTATGGGATGGTATCAAGTACTAACTTTCCTTCAAAAGGTATACGCAAAAAGAAATGTTGTGGGATTTGATGTTGTTGAACTTTGTCCAAACGAGCAAAATCCTGCATCAGATTTTCTTGCATCAAAATTAATTTACAAATTAATCGGATATAAATTTAAAAACTAAATACATAACATAATGAAAAAGCTTAAAAAAAGCGACGTATTAAAAGACGTAATCAAACACGTTGACATTAAAAAAATTAATTCAACTGCAATTATTGATGCAATGCGCGATATGTCTTTCACATCAAGAGATACAGCAAATGCAACCGACATTTACAAAAGAATGCTTGAAGATAAAAAGTGTTCTGTAATTCTAACTATTGCCGGTAGTACAAGTGCTGGTGGCTGCATGCAGGTTTACGTTGATATGGTAAAAAACAATATGGTTGATTGTATTGTTGCAACAGGTGCTACAATTGTTGACATGGACTTTTTTGAAGCTTTAGGTTTCAAACATTACAAAGGCAGTCAATATGCCGACGATAAAGAATTAAGAGGTTTATATATCGACAGAATTTATGACACATTAATTGACGAAGAACAACTTCAGGAATGTGATAAAACTATTGGTATTATTGCAGACTCTTTAGAAAGACGCCCATATTCTTCACGTGAGTTTATTAAAGAAATGGGGAAATATTTAACAAAACACTCAAAGAAAAAAGATTCTTTAGTACAAGTTTGTTATGAAATGAATGTTCCTATTTTCTGCCCTGCATTTGTTGATAGTTCTGCAGGTTTTGGCTTAGTAAAACATCAGGTTGAAAATCCAAAAAAGCATATGACTATTGATTCTGTTGCCGATTTTCTAGAATTAACACAAGTTAAAATGAAAGCTGGCGAAACCGGTTTAATTATGATTGGTGGCGGTGTTCCGAAAAACTTTACTCAGGATACAGTAATTTGTGCAGAAGTTCTGGGATACGATGTCCCAATGCATAAATATGCAGTTCAGATTACCGTTGCTGATGTTCGTGATGGTGCTTGTTCAAGTTCAACACTTCGCGAAGCTTCATCTTGGGGTAAAGTAGAAACTGTATACGAGCAAATGGTCTACGCTGAAGCAACTACAGTTATTCCTTTAATGGCAAGTTACATTTATCATTCTGGTGTTTGTAAAAAACGTAAATCAAGAGAATTTGCAAGAATTTTCGATAAAAAATAATTTTAGTGACTTTATCACATAATTTATTTTAAAAAAAGTCTTATTTTTGGAAAATATTAAAAAATAATATGAAAAAACTTTACGCTATTTTAATAATTGGAGGTTTTATTGCTGCTAGCTTTAATGCAAGTGCACAATGTACTCCAGACCCAACTTGCATGGACGTACTAAATCCAGGTGAAATTTGTCCCGAAATACTTCCAGATGGAACAGTTGGCGTTCCATACAGTCAGGTTGTAACAATTATACCTCCTGCTACAGGTGCTGTAGGTACTGGTGGTGCGACAGTTGCAATTTTAAAAATTAAGATTAAATCTGTAACAGGTATACCTCCTGGTTTAAGCTATGTTACAAATCCTGCAAATGGAGAATTTCCCGTAACAACTCCTTATACCAGATATTGCACATTAATTTCTGGTACACCAACAACAGCAGGAACATATCCACTATCAATAACAGTAACTCCATATATTAGCTTTGGAGGATTTCCATTAGCTGTTGGAGATCAGGTTGATGACACATCTTTAGCAATTACTATTCACACTGGAGGAACTGGTTATTCAATTATTAACATGAATAAATTTTCTGTTTTAGACAGTAAACCAAATCCATTCAGCTATAGCTCAAAAATTGGTTATATTTCACCTAACTCATCAGAAGTTAAACTTTCTATATTTGACGTTGTTGGTAATCTAATTTACAAAGAGTCAATGGTTGCTGTAAAAGGCGAGAATTACTTTGATTTCGATGGTATTAAACTTGGAAAAGGAATGTATATATACTCCATTTCAAATGGCAAAGAATCCTTTACAAAACAATTGATAAAGAATTAACAATTAACCTAAAGAAATTCTTAAACCGGCTATTAAATAGCCGGTTTTTTTATTCCCTTTTCTTGCACAAGCGTCAGCTTGTGCCTTACTATAAAACTTTTCTAACGCATCCCTTTTGGCGCAAGTGTCCACTTGTGCCACTCTATTAAACTAAACACTTTTCTGATACAAGCATTTCTATAAAACAAAAAAACCGACTAGTTAGTCGGTTTTTTTGTTATTTATTTAAATATTACTCAGATACTACTTCAAAATCTATATCAACTGTAATATCTCTGTATAATTTAACTTTTGCTTTAAAAGCACCAACTTCTTTAATATTATCTGCTTCATAAATAGTAATATTCTTTCTTTCAACTGCATAACCTTTAGCTGTAAGAGCTTCTGCAATCTGAATAGTATTTATAGAACCAAATATTTTACCGGTTGTACTTGTTTTAGCACCAATTTTTAAAGAAACGCTACCAAGTTTCTTAGCTGCTTCGGTAGCATCATTACGAAGTTTTTCTTCTTTATGAGCTCTCTGTTTTATATTTTCTGCATTAATTTTTTTATTAGACGAAGTTGCAGAAACAGCGAAACCCTGAGGAATAAGATAATTACGTGCATAACCATCTCTTACTTTTATGATGTCATCTTTAAGACCTAAAGTCTGAACGTCTTGTTTTAATATAATTTCCATGTGTTTTTCCTCCTTAATTTATTTCAACAAATCAGTTAAGAACGGTAAAAGAGCAATGTTGCGTGAGCGTTTAACTGCCTGGGCAATTTTGCGTTGAAATTTTAAAGAAGTGCCTGTAACCCTACGTGGTAACAAACGACCTTGTTCATTTAAAAATTTCTTTAAGAAATTAGGATCTTTATAATCAATATACCTAATTCCGCTTTTTTTGAAGCGGCAATATTTTTTCTTTTTTACATCAAATGATGGAGGTGTGAGATATCTTATTTCACTACCTGCGCCTGGTGTATATGCCATTTCTTATTCCTCCGATTTTTCGTTTTTAACTTGTTTACCCATTCCTTTTGTACGCTTTTTAATATTATACGCAATTGAAAATTTATCCAATTTAGTAGTCATAAAGCGAATAATACGCTCGTCGCGGCGATATTCCGTTTCGAGTTTATTAATAAAAGCTGGTTCTGAATTAAATTCAAGTAAAGAATAAAATCCGGTTGTTTTTTTCTGAATTGGATAAGCAAGCTTTTTCAAGCCCCAATCTTCTTCATGGACAATCTTGCCTCCGTTGTCCGTAATCAGGTTTCTGAATTTTTGAACCGCTTCCTTCATCTGAGGCTCAGATAAAACGGGAGTTACAATGAAAACGGTTTCATACTGGTTTAACATACTTTAAATAATTTAGTTAATAAAAATTAAGGCTGCAAAAGTACAATTTATTTAATATAATACCAAACAAAAGCATTTTAAATTTCAATATTGTAACCAATTAAAGTAAATTATTTAGCTATTTAATATAACAATAAAAGATTGTAATTTTAGTTTTTATTCGCTGTATAAAATTGTCACAATGAAATTGAAATTTATTTTTATTACCTTATTTGTCTTAATTTCAGCAATTTCAATTGCTCAAAAATACACAATAAGTGGCTATATCAGCGATTTAAAAACTGGCGAAAAAATGATTTCGGCGTCAGTTTTCGACACAATTTCTCATAGAGGCACAATTACTAATCCTTATGGATTTTATAGTTTAACTCTTCCTGCTGGAAAAGTTCATCTTGTTATTTCATATGTAGGATACGAGCAAATTCGAAACGACATAAACTTATCATCAAATCAGGCAATAAATATTCAAATTAACCCTTCTGTTTCTTTAAACGAAATTGAAGTTCTGGCAAAAAAAGAAGAAAACCAGATTGAAAAAACTCAAATGAGTATTTCTGAGATTCCAATAAACACAATAAAATCATTACCAGTAATTTTTGGTGAAGTTGATGTATTAAAAACAATACAGCTAATGCCCGGAGTTCAATCGGGCAGCGAGGGCACAAGTGGATTATATGTTCGAGGCGGAGGCCCAGATCAGAATCTGATTCTTCTTGATGGTGTTCCTGTTTATAATGCAGATCACTTATTTGGCTTTTTCTCTGTTTTTAATGCTGATGCAATTCAAACTGTTTCGCTAATTAAAGGTGGCTTTCCTGCCAGATATGGAGGTAGATTATCATCAGTTATTGACATTAGAATGAAAGAAGGAAATAACAAAGAGGTTCATGGCGAAGGATCGGTTGGTTTAATTTCAACAAAGTTCACAATTGAAGGTCCTATTTTGAAAGAAAAATCTTCGTTTATTATTTCTGCTCGCCGAACCTATATTGATATTTTAGCTCAACCATTAATCAAATCATTTTCCGATGGAGTTTCTGCAGGATATTATTTTTATGATATTAATGCAAAAGTTAATTATATTTTTTCTGATACCAACAGAGTATTTTTAAGTGTTTATACAGGCAGAGACAAGGCGTACTCAAAAATGAAAGACAACTATACTAACAACAGTATAAAATACGAAAGCACTGATAAAGCTGCATTATTATGGGGAAACATTACATCTGCATTAAGATGGAATCATATGATAAACAGAAAACTATTCAGTAATTTAACATTAACATTTAGTAGGTATCGTTTTGAAGTTGGTCAGAATTCAAGTTCTAAAGAAACAAACAATGGTATTACCACTGAAAACAATTATGAATTCACATATTTTTCGGGCATTAACGATTTAACAGCTAAAATTGATTTCGATTATCACCCAAGTCCCAGTCATAACATTATATTTGGAGTTTCTGAAACGTACCATACTTTTTCGCCAGGAGTAAATGTTTTTAAAGTTGACGATGGAGGAAATTCAACTAACATTGATACATCGTTTGGAAATTCAAATATCTATGCAAACGAAATTTCTTTATTTGCCGAGGATGATATTAGAATAACAGACAGACTAAAAGCCAATATTGGTATTCATATGTGTGGATTTTATGTTAAAGAAAGTTTTTACAAATCAATTCAACCCAGAATTTCTGCACGTTATTTAGTAAATGAAAAACTGTCAATAAAGACTGCATTTACCCAAATGAATCAGAATCTACATTTACTAACAAATAGCGGAATAGGATTACCAACAGACCTTTGGTTACCAGCCACAAACAACATTAAACCACAAATTTCTTATCAATACGCTGCGGGAGTTTTTTATGATTTAATTAAAGGTTACGAATTTAGCATTGAAGGTTTTTATAAAACAATGTCAAATTTAATTGAATACAAAGAGGGTGTTGATTTTTTTGGTTCGTTTGAGTCATGGGAAAATAAAGTGGAAGTTGGAAAAGGATGGGCTTATGGATCAGAATTTTTAATTCGTAAAACAAAAGGCAAAACAACTGGGTGGATTGGTTACACTTTAGCATGGTCGAATAGGCAATTTGATAATTTAAACTTTGGCAAAAAGTTCTCATACAGATATGATAGAAGACATGATATAGCAATAGCAATAACGCATAACTTTACCGAAGAAATAGACGTTGGTTTAACCTGGGTATATGGAACCGGCAATGCATTATCATTACCTATTGAAAAATATCCTTCAGCAAACAATAATTTTCAACAGTATTTTTACTCATCAGAAATTCAATATTACGATGGCAGAAATGGATTTAGGACTCCTGCATATCATCGCTTAGATGCCGGAATTAATCTACATAAAAAGAAAAAATGGGGAGTTAGAACCTGGAGTTTTGGAATTTATAATTTATATAACAGAAAAAATCCATTTTATATTTATTTTGACAGAGATAACAATGGGCACAACAGACTCACTCAAATCAGCCTTTTTCCTGTAATCCCATCATTTTCTTACAGTTTTAAATTTTAGATTATGAAAGCAATTAAAAAATATTTATATTTTGTTATATTATTACTAATTATTTTTTCTTGTAAAAAGTATATAGACATAACAATTCCTGATAAAGGAAGAAAACCTGTAATTAATTGCCTTTTTGAAGCCGATTCCACTTTTAAAGTACAAATATTTCAAAGTCATTTTATATTAGATGATGCCGATCCACAAGAAATAAACAATGCTATAGTTACAATTACTGAAAACGAAACAATAATTGATACACTTAATTATTTATCATTAGGATATTATTCAAGCATGAATTTGATTCCTCAAGCAGGTAAAAGATATAACATTTCTGCTTCTTTTAATGGCAAAAATGCAAGTAGCTCAGGAATAATACCAAATGCACAGATTATTACAAATATCGACACTTCTTCTTTTAATAACCAACAAGGCGAATATTTTAGTTTTAATATACAAATTAATGATCCGGGCAACGAAATAAACTACTATTTGTTAAAAATAGAAAAAGAATCCATTGATTATTATTCTGGTAATAATATGCAAACTATTTTTGCCAATAACACCGAAGATCCTTCACTAGATTCAAAATGGCAGGGATCATATATTATAAATGATAATTTATTTAATGGAAAAACAAAAACCTTCGAATTAAATATGGACATATATAATCTTTATAATTATAACGATAGTGCAAATAAATTTCACATTTCGTTATATTCTATTTCAAAAGATTATTATTTATATGTAAAGACTTCTGAATCTCAAATCAATACGAGTAATTCACCATTTTCGGAGCCAGTATTAGTTCATAACAATATAGAAAACGGTTATGGCATTTTTGCCGGAGCTTCTGTTTATAAAAGTATAGTTATTGTGCCATCAAGAGGTTCAAGCAATCCTCCTATGAAATAGATTTAAAATAAATCAAACCAGCAATTTTCTCGAGCCATACTGCATCAATTTCATCAAACTGATTAAAGTTTTTGCTGTCAATATCAAGCACACCAATTATTTTATTATTTTTATCAAATACGGGAATTACAATTTCGGAATTCGATCTCGAATCGCACGCAATATGACCAGGGAAATCATGAACATCTGGAACAACAATAGTTTTTCTTTGATTAACTCCTGCCCAACACACACCTGTATCTTTTTTTAATTTCTGGCAAGCTAAAGAGCCCTGATATGGACCAACCAATAATTCATCTTTATGCATTAGATAAAATCCTGTCCAGAAAAAACCTTCCATTTTATTATGAAGTATTGAGGATATTGTTGCCATTCTTGATATTGGAAATTCAGTGATTTTTAACAATTCTTCAAGTTGTTTAAAGATATGCTTATAACGTTTATCTTTTTCCATTTTTATCCTATTATTTTTACAAATTATATTATTTTTGTTTACAAATTTAATAAATTGATTATGAAAAAGATTATTTCTATAATTACAGTTATAATAATTCCTTTTATTAGTTTTTCGCAAGCAATAGAACAAGGAAATTTCGAATTCTCAGTTGGAACTGGAATTGGGATATACGAAACAACTGACAATGATACAAGTAATAATAACTCAACTGCAGTTGCGGGTATTTTAAATCTCTCTTGTCAATTTGCAATTGCAAACCGTTTAAGTATTGGAGTTGTATTTGATAGAAATGGATATGCACAGAATAAAGATTCTGCAGATAAGGCACATTCATTAAATGCCCTTATTAATGCACAGTTCAGAATAGTAAATGCCTTAAAAACTATAATATATTTAAATTTATCTGGAGGTTATACAAACTTTAAATACATCGAAGGACAAAATAATTTATGGGTTTCTGGTGGTGGGTTTATTATACAACCTGGCATTGGCTTTAAACACTATTTTGGCAAGACAGTTGGATTTTATATTCAAAGCGATTATACAACTTTTGATTATAAACAACTGAAAGATAGCGAAAACACTATTTTAAAAATTGGTCCGGCTAATGATTTAAAAGATTTCCAATTAAAGCTATCCGGATTAAATATTAGAACAGGATTAACATTTAAATTCTGATTTAAAAATTAGGCTGCTCGCCTATCAAGCACTTCTTTAATTACTTTTTTATGTTCGCCGGTAAAAGAAACGTTAAGCCAAACCTTAAGTTCGCCCTGTTCATTATCAGTAAGCCAATCAATTGATTTTTGTAATTCCTTTCTAAACAAGAAAATATCAAAGCTTACTTTTTGCAAAATTGTTTTTACGTACTCCAACATATCTCTCTATTTTTATACAAATAAACAGTCAAAAACCTTGCAAATTGTATTTTTAAAAATAGGTTTTCAACAATCATATGAACTACTTTATTAGTATACTTATAATCAGACTGTAAATAAAAGTTAAAATTCCTAAATTAATTTACATGATGACAAGCTGTCAAAAAAAGAGCTAAACATGACAATTTAATACTTTTTCAAAGAAGTAAATTTTGGAAAAAACAAAATATAAAATATCTCGTTTTTTAATCTTCGACTCCGAACGGAGTCGCATGCTTATAGCAATTAAATTGCTATAAACGTTTGGACTCCATGGGAGTCCTACAATTCGAAAACAAAACTACAATGCTTGTCTATCTACGGCAAAAAAACTGCGAACTCAGTAACATAACCTCGAAGAATTCCTTTGATTAAAATTTAACAAAAATTAAAAAATATTGTATTTAAACTCTTTCTAAATACAATTAATTGTAGTAATTTAGTACCGTTAAATTTAAATAACTAATCAATTAAATATCATAATTATGTCAGTTTTAGTAGGT
Organism: uncultured Bacteroidota bacterium; assembly: GCA_903837285.1. Lineage (GTDB taxonomy): Bacteria > Bacteroidota > Bacteroidia > Bacteroidales > GWA2-32-17 > GWA2-32-17. The sequence goes on from CAILUD010000159.1 coordinate 11,064, forward strand.
AAAAAAGCCCCATTATTTAAAGCAAAAGCTGTTGTTAACGGCAGCGAAATTCTAGCAGATTTCTCGTTAGAACAATTTATCGGTAAAAAAGAAGTAATATTTTTCTTTTATCCTGCCGATTTTACATTTGTTTGTCCAACTGAATTAGTTGCATTTCAAGATAAATTAAAAGATTTTGAAGAACGTAATGTAGCAGTTGTTGGATGTTCTGTTGACTCAGAATTTTCTCACTGGAAATGGTTACAAACCGAATTAAAAGACGGTGGAATTAAAGGAGTAAAATATCCTTTGGTATCAGATTTTGCAAAAACTATTGCAGAAAACTTCGATGTTTTAGCAGGTTATCAAGATTATAATGACGAAGGTGAAGCATCTTTTGTAGGAGCACCAGTTGCATACCGCGGTTTATTTTTAATAGATAAAAAAGGAATGATTCGTCATCAGGTTGTTAATGATTTACCTCTTGGTCGCAGTATTGACGAGGCAATTAGAATAGTTGATGCACTTCAATTCTTTGAAGAAAACGGTGAAGTTTGTCCTGCTAATTGGAAAAAAGGTGAAAAAGCAATGAAAGCGACTCAAGAAGGTGTTGCTAGCTATCTAGCTGCTCATTAGTATTTTAATAAATATTTTTTAAAGCCGGTCATTTATGTGATCGGCTTTTTTATTTTTGTACCATGAGATCATGCTATAAAATTGAAAACGATAATCCAGAATTATTTAAAAATAAAGTCATTTATTTTGCTCAATCGCTTCCATTATCATGTATTTTAAATAGCAACAACTATAACAATATTTACAATTCTTATAATTTTATAGCAGCACTAGATTTGATAGATTCAATTACTTTTAAAAAAGAAGAAAATCCATATTATTCACTTTTAGAGTTTCAGAACAAACATAAAGATTGGATTTTCGGGCATTTTAATTACGATTTAAAAAACTCTACAGAAGATTTAAAATCAGAAAACCCCGATTATATTGGTTTTGAAGAAATGTTTTTTTTTCGGCCCAGATTTGTTATAGAAATTAAAAAAAATACTGTTTTAATTTGGTATACCGAAAACGACAAAAAGGAAGCAGTAATTGAACTTATCGAAAAGATTAATAATACAGTGATTGAACCGTTATCTAAAAAAAATATTCCAATTAATTCAAGATATACAAAAACCGAATATATTCATAACATTAATCAAATAAAAAAACATATTCAAAACGGAAATATTTACGAAATGAATTTTTGTCAGGAATTTTTTAATAACAATATTGACATTAATCCTGCAGCACTTTATTTAAATTTATGTAACATCTCTCCTACCCCATTCTCGTGTTTTTATAAAATACATGAAAAATATTTGTGTTGCGCTTCGCCAGAAAGGTTTTTAAAGAAAGAAAACAACAAGATTATTTCTCAACCAATTAAAGGCACTTCACGAAAAAGCACGAATATTTTAGAAAATAATATTTTAAAAAACAAATTACAACAAAGTGAAAAAGAACGTTCAGAAAATATAATGATTGTTGATTTGGTTCGCAACGATTTATCAAAAACAGCTGTTCACGAAAGTGTGAAAGTTGAAGAGTTATGTGGCATTTACGAATTTCCTCAAGTATTTCAAATGATTTCAACTATTAGCTCTATGCTTTCTGATGAATTTAATTTTACAGATGCAATTAATTGTACATTCCCCATGGGCAGCATGACTGGTGCTCCAAAAATTCGTGCAATGCAAATAATTGAAGAATTTGAACGAACAAAACGTGGACTTTTTTCAGGCTCGGTAGGTTATATAACACCTAATAAGAATTTCGATTTTAACGTTGTTATCAGAAGTATTCAATATAACAAAGAGAACAAATATTTGTCATTTATAACAGGTGGTGCAATTACAATAAAATCAGATCCCGAAAAAGAATACGAAGAATGCATGGTTAAGGCAGAAGCGTTGATTAAAGCTGTGAATGGCAAAGTATCATATTGACAACAGATAACATGATTTGTGAATCACAGACCATAAAATTATTTAAAAATAAATTCAAACTAGATCCTTCATTACACTTCGTTCCATTCTGGATGACAAAAAAGAATAATATTTACTTACAATTTTTCCCAAACTGATTCTGTAAATATTCCTGCAATTCGGGGGCTTCAAAATCTTTTCTTACAATACGTTTTTCGCTATCGAGTAAATACATACGAGGGATCATAAAAAGCTTATAAGTATCAATAAAATCATTCTTTTTTGTAGAGTCAAAAACACTTATCCATGGAAAAGAATTTTTTCTTAGAAATGATTTCCATAACTTTTCATTATCAGTTGCTAACACTGTGTACACCTGAAAATAGGTAGAAGGATATATTTTACAAAGCTTCTTTAATTCTGCCATAAAATCGATACAATGCTCACAATCCGGATTCCAGAATAAAACTAAAGTAAAACAAGAATTTATTTCTTTAATAGACTTTAAATTCCCTAAAGTATCAGAAAGTGTTAATGCTGGTGCTACAGAACCAACAAGTGTTGGTCGCAAATCAGTTACATGAGCTCTTAACCTACCTAAAAACTCTTCGTTAACCCATGGTGCAAGTTCGTTTAAATAATAATTCTCTGCCAGGTAAACAAATGCTTCGTCGTTAGGCAAATCACCAGAAAGGTCGAAAGTACTTATAAGTGTATTTAAAATAAATCTGTATACTTCAGGACTTTTCATACTTTTAACAAGCAACAAATCAGAAGCTTTATTTATACTGTCGGGAATATTTATAATTAGTTTACTGTAGTAAGTCATTAATTTATTAAACAATACCGGCGAAAACAAAAGATTGGCATCGTTAAAATCATAATTATCAAAATAGTGTAAGGCCAGATAATTTAATCTTTCTTCAACAATTGCAGGGTTATCGGCTTTTATTAATCTTGCAGGCAAATCAGGATCAACCATTGAGGTCAATAAAGCTGCAAAAAAAGTTCTTGGATTAGATTTTATTATTCTACTACGCTCGTTTCTAATTTCTATTTGTATACTATCAATTTTATTCTGATTTGTTATAGAAAATTGTGGATTAGCTTTTATCTGTTCCGATAACTTTGAGATTTCAAAACGTTTTTGAGCAGAAAATTTTTGATACTTTACGTATATTTCATTTTCCGGACTTCCAATTATTTCAAGATTTGAATTTAAATCAGTAGTATCATTTTTTACCAAAAACTTTTGAGGTAACGGAACAAGAATATCAAAATAAGTCATATTTGGTAACACTATCATATAAACACCCTGAGGCAATTCAGTGTTTCCTTCAAAAACGCCTCTGCCCGACTTATTTAAATGTGCAGTGTCAATAACAAATTGTTCGTTACCATAATGATAACCTAAAAAAACATTAGAATCTGCTAATTGTTTTATTTGAATTTCAATTTTATAACCTTGAGAAAAAAGGTTAGAACAAGAAATAACAAAGAATAAGGAAAGAACTAATAAATTTAATCTCATTATTTCTTTCCTTTATTTCTTTCGAACTCTAAAAATTTTTCGATTTGTTCTACACCTATACGTTTAGCAATAATTTTTTTATTCTTATCTAAAATATACACCACTGGCGTACTGTAAATATCATATAGATTACGAAAATTAGTAAAATGGTATTTATCATAAACATTAATCCAGTCAATTCCATGTTCTTCAATAAATTTCTTCCATTCTCCAACTTCATTCTGAGTATAAACAGCAAAAACTTCAACACCTTTATCTCTTACAGTTTTGTAATATTCATAAAGTTTAGGAATTTCTTTTTTGCAATGACCACAACTTGGTTCCCAAAATACTAAAACAGTATAATCTGCTTTTACGTATCTAAGCTGATGCATTACACCATTATTATCCTCCATTTTTAAATCAGGAGCGAGCTCACCAAGCATATTAGGTTTAATTTTAGCAACTCTTTCGCCCATTTTCGCTAGCAATGTAGAATCGGCCCACCAGCATTGTTTTGCTAAATAATATTTATCTGCAAGATTTACAAAAACTCTATCCATGCCCATTATTTGAGATGTCTCGAAATAATTAGTTGTATAAATTACAGCATATTGAAAAAAGAATTTATTTTTTCTTGCAAGTTCACAAACCTTTATTGACTCTTTTGTTAGCGAATCTGGAACTGTTAGTACAATATTTTTAAAAAAATCCTTCATTTTAGATTCAATAAAAGGAGTTCTTAGTAAACGATCGTCACTAAAATCAACATTATCCCAATAATGATCTTTATTGTACACATATTGAAAAAGTCTAACCAATGAATCTTTTTTAGCATTTTCGGGAAAATTAGGTTTAGGAATTTCAACGGGAGTTAAAACATTTAAAACTTTAGCAAGTAATGATGCTGGATTATCTTTTTTAATTTTTTCCCAAAATGCTTTTCTATCGTTATCAATTGCAGTCCCTTTTTCTTGCCACGCTTTTAATGAGTCTGTCATTTTTTTATCAGAAAATTCTTTCATTTTTTCGGAAGCAGCTTTCATTGTTTTTTCGAGGCTGGCCATAGATCTTTGCCAATCAAAAAATATTTTATTTTCATCAGAACCTGATGCTTTTATATTTGCAATAAAATCTGTAGTATCTGTTTCAATAGAGAACTGTGTAGATTTATCCATTAAAAACTCAAAATACCGTTTTTGTAATGCCGGAACAATTACAACATAAATTCCACCATCAAGATCCTTTTTATTTGAAAAAGTCCCACTACCACTTTTATCTACTAGTGTAGTATCATCTGCATATAATTTATCAGCAAAACGATGAGCTAGCAATAAAGTATCTTTTTCAGCCAACCCCTTTACTTTCACTTTTATTTTATAACCTTGAGCAAAAATAAGAGATGTATTAAATCCCAATAAAACTAAAATCAAAAATAATTTCCCTGCTTTCATAATCATTCATTTTTTTTACAAAAATACGAGTCCATTTTAAATTATAAACATTAAGACAAAAAGAGTACCGTTTGCGTTGCCTTGTTTAACATTATTTAACCTGAATAAATATCTTCAAAGATATAAATAGCATTCATTATCTTTGCACACATTAAAAATTTATAAAATGACAATTGAAAACTTTATTTGTACCGAATTTTGTAAAGCAATTGCGAGTATTTACTCACAAGCAATTGACATTAAACAAGTACAAATTCAGAAAACAAAAAAGGATTTTGCTGGTGATTATACAATAAATGTGTTTCCTTTTTTAAAAATAACTAAGAAATCACCAGAACAAACAGCTACCGACATTGGAGAATTTTTAAAAAACAACTTAAAAGAAGTTAGCACATTTGAAGTTATTAAGGGATTTTTGAATATTTCTTTTTCAAATTCATTCTGGATAAACAAATTAAATGAAACTTTAAAAACAAATAATTCAACCCCATTTGACAAAAAAAACATTTTAATTGAATACTCTTCTCCTAACACAAATAAACCACTTCATTTAGGGCATATACGCAATAATTTATTAGGCCATAGCTTATCAGAAATTTTAAAAGAAAATGGAAACCATGTAACAAAGGTTAATTTAGTTAATGACAGAGGAATACATATTTGTAAATCGATGCTTGCATGGCAAAAATGGGGCAATAACATTATACCAGAAAAGGCAGAAAAAAAAGGCGATAAACTTGTTGGAGACTTTTATGTTTTGTTTGATAAAGAATATAAAAAACAAATAGCAGAATTACTATTAAATGGCAAAACACAAAAAGAAGCTGAAAATGAAGCACCTTTAATTCTTGAAGCTCGCGAAATGCTTCAGAAATGGGAAGCTCATGATCCGGAAGTATTAGAACTTTGGAATAAAATGAATGGCTGGGTTTATACTGGCTTCGAAAAAACATATAACGAATTAGGAATAACATTTGACAAAACATATTACGAATCAAAAACCTACGGATTAGGGAAAGACGAAGTACTTAAAGGTGTTACAACTGGTGCATTAATTAAAAAAGATAATAACTCTATATGTGCCGATTTAACTTCTGATGGTTTAGATGAAAAAGTTTTACTAAGAAGCGATGGCACTTCTGTATATATGACTCAGGATATAGGAACAGCCATTATGCGAAAAAACGAATTTAATGCTGACGAAATGGTATACGTTGTTGGTAACGAACAGAATTATCATTTTCAGGTATTAAAACTTGTACTAAAAAAATTGGGTTACGACTGGTCTGATAAAATTTCGCATCTTTCTTATGGCATGGTTGAACTACCGGAAGGTAAAATGAAATCGCGCGAAGGCACTGTTGTTGATGCCGATGATTTAGTAGAAGAAATGTATTCAACTGCAAAATCAATTTCCGAAGAGTTAGGTAAACTAGATGGCATTCCAGAAACCGAAAAAAACGAAATTATTAAAATGGTTGGACTTGGCGCATTAAAATACTTTATTTTAAAAGTCGATCCAAAAAAGAATATGGTTTTCAACCCTAAAGAATCTATAGATTTTGAAGGAAATACTGGTCCGTTTATTCAATATACACATGCCAGAATTAAATCAGTAATAAGAAAAGCAAATGAAGCAGGAATTAACATTCCGGAAAATATTTCTGAAAACACAGAAATAAATGAAAACGAAAAATCAATTATTAAATTAATTACTGATTATAACAATATAATTGCCGAAGCATCTACTGACTTAAATCCAGCAATTATTGCGAATTATACATACCAGTTAGTAAAAGAATACAATCATTTTTATCATAACTGCAGTATATTAAAAGAAGAAAACTCCGAAATACAAAGTTTCAGACTTTTACTGAGTAATGTTACAGCAATAAGAATTAAAAATTCTATGAAACTTTTAGGAATTAATGTTCCGGAAAGAATGTAGGAGGAAAAGTTAATTTCTTTGTTGGAGATAACTCCAACAAAGGCGAAAAATTTGTGTTAATTAACGTGAGTTAGACATAATATTTTCAAGTATTTTTTGAACTCTTTCACAAACGAAGTGCGTAAAATCACTGTTTGCCCCAACCCTAAAGAGAGCATTGATTTTCAACGATTTACCTTTAGGGATTTAGGGTAAAAATCATTGAAAATATTTCATAATACTATTTTGATCTAAAATAAAAATATATCTAACTCAGGTTAATTAATTCTTATAGAATTGTAAAAGTTCGTGTCAAAAAATTAAAACAAAAAACCCTCCACCATTTAAGATGAAGGGTTGTCAAACTAACCATTAAACAAGATTACTTGCTGAAGATAAACTTGTAAACAAACGACTTTTCGGTTAACTTAGACACTTTCTTAATTACTAATTTCTCTAATTTTTCTTTTACATAACAAACTAAATCTGGACTACCATTAATTTCGTTAACTACAATTTTTCCTTTATTATTAACAGAAAAATCTACTGCTACCGTTGACGGTCCATCAAGTATGATACTTGCATCTTTTGGAAATTCAATTGAGCTTGATACTATTCTTTTAACTTTATCATCTTCATTTGTTGGATTTGTACCTGCAAATGTTTGTACATTTATAAATAAAAGTAAAAATGTACTTGCTGCGATTAGAATTTTTATTGTTTTCATATTACTTATTTTTTAAAGTTTTAATTAATTTGATCCTATGACGGCATGAATAATTTAAAAGTTACAATCTTATTATAAATTTTTTATATAC
>CAILUD010000160.1 GCA_903837285.1 uncultured Bacteroidota bacterium
CACAAGGCAATAAACCGTTTCTTATTTAGAACAAATATAAATAAGAATTTAAATATTCCGATATTATTTTGACCAATTCTAAATAAGGATTGACTAATTCAATAAAATACAATTGAAAATATATTTTATTTATCAGATATATATACATTTGCAACTTTGAATAATCACAAACAAAAAAGTTTTAATTAATCTAAAAATCAAATAAACAAGTCAAAATTTTATCATTCATTATATTTGATATTTATTATAATACAATAAAGTTTAGAATTAAATTTTAGCAGAAATAAGATGAAAATAACATTGCCTGATGGCAGAGATTTTATAAAATGGTTTAAATTTGTTACTTCTCGAAGCTCAGGCCCTGGAGGTCAAAATGTAAATAAAGTAAATAGTAGAGTAGAATTAAGAATTAACATTGCTGATTGCGAGCTATTTACAGATTACGAAAAAGAATTAATTTTCGAAAACCTAATAAATAAAATAAATAGCGAAAACGAATTAATCATTGTAAGACAAATAGATAGATCACAACTAAAAAATAAAGAAAAAGCTATTGAAGCCTTTTATAAACAAATTGAAAAAGTTTTAACACCTAAAAAGATCAGAAAAAAATCAAAGCCATCAAAAGCAACAATTCAAAAGAGGCTGGATGAAAAAAAGAAGCTATCTGAAAAGAAAAATTACAGGAGAAAAATATAGCCTTTGAAAAAATAAGGCTAAATAAATGAATAAAACAAGTAACAAAATATTAAAATTAATACTAATTATAACAGGATCCTTATTTGTTGTTATTGGTATCATAGGAATTTTCATCCCTCTTCTACCTACTACACCTTTCTTGCTTTTAGCAGCAGCCTTATTTGCCAGAAGTTCGGATAAATTTTACAAGCTAATAACAAATAACAAGTGGTTTGGGGCATATATTAAAGATTATAATGAAGGTAAAGGAATTAGATTAAAAGTTAAAATTTCTGCAATTATAATTTTATGGATTTCTATTATAATATCGGTATTATTTTTAAAATTGCTGATATTAAAACTTTCTTTAATGTTTATAGCTGTATTGGCAACAACATATATTATTTCTATAAAAACCGTAAAAAATAACAATACAAAATGAAGAAATATATTATTTTTTTAATCCTTCTACTATGTGTTATTAATTTATCTTTATTTGCACAGAAACAAAAAGAAATTAAGATTGTAAAATTTTTAACCTCGGCACATACTAAAAATTGCAAAGAAAAAATTGAAAAAACTTTAGCTTACGAAAAAGGGGTTATTGAATCAGAGTTAAACACCGACAACCAGGTTTTAACAGTCAGATTTAAACCCAATAAAACAAATTCAAAAAATATAGAAACAATAATTAATAACCTTGGACATGATGCCGAATTATTAATTGAAATAGATGAAATTCCAATAAACAAAATTGAATAATAATTTAATTAGGGTCTAGTGATTATGTCGGCAGGATTTTAGTTTCAATTTTCTGTGTTATTCTTATTTTACAGTTAACTTATTTGATATTAATCTATTATTGTAATTCTGTATAATAGACTTTATTAGCCTTTCCATTTCTATGGACTTTGTTTTAACACTATCCAGAATATTATTATTTAACATTCTGTCTTTTTTATAATTGAACATAGCAACGCTTTTGTCGCCGTCAAACAATAGCAAATAATTATCTTTTATTAGTTGATAATTCCCACTAATATAATTAACAGAAAAGTGAACCTGAGAATTATCAAATGCACTTTTACCAAAACAAATAACTGTATCATTAAAAGAAAGATAGTCTAAAATAGTAGGAGTAACATCAGAATGCTGCATTATGTTTTCATTTCTACCTTTTAATAAAGAATCAGACGGACTATACATTACAATTGGAACTGAATACATTCCAATACGATTATTATAAAATTCATCTAAGGCCCAAAAAGTATGATCTGCAGTTATTAAAAAAACAGTATTTGCAAACCATTTACTTTTCTTAGCTTCATCAAAAAACTTACGAAGAGCTAAATCAGTATATGCTATACTTTGAAAAATTTCATATTTACCAGTTGGTAGTTTTGTTTTATATTTCTCGGGTACTTTATATGGGTGATGAGAAGAAAGAGAATAAACCACTGAGAAAAACGGTTCTTTTTTATGCTCAAGTTGTTTTGAAAAATATTGAAAATAAGGTTCATCCCATATGCCCCAATGTCCATCATAATCCTTAGAATCAGGATACTCGTTCTTTCCAAAGTAATTATCACATCCTGCCATTAAAGAAAAAACATCAAAACCCATTGTACCATTTGTTCCTCCATGATAAAATGAAGTAGAATAACCATGTTTTTTTAAAATACCAGGTAATCCATCAATTTTATTGGTTGAATATTTTGATAAGACATAAGGTGTTTCGCTAAGAGAAGGAATTCCCGCTAATATTGCAGGTAAAGATTCTATGCTCTTTTTACCGTTTGCATAACTATTTTCAAATACCATACTTTCACCTAACAAACTGTCTAAAAATGGAGTAAATCCCTTACAATCATTATTAAAATATCCTATATATTCTTTTGAAAAACTTTCTAAAATTATTATAACAACATTCTTACCCTGATTTGAGATTTCATTTTCTGATTTTATTTCATAAAAAGGAGAGAAATATTTTGAAGAAACATTTTCATCAAAATACTTTTTAGCAACAAGATTATCTTTACTCCAAGTTCTTATTATTGAAAACGGAGTATTTAGCACTAAGGGAATTTCTCTATTTGTAACAAATCGCGCAGCACTTAACAAATTTACAGGTCGTAAATTAGTTCCTCTTAAAACCATAAACATAAAACAACCAATAAAAACAAAAATCACCAATTGAATAACAATGTGCTTTAGTTTTAATAATTCATTTACTACTGTTTTAATTATAATTAAATTATACAACTTCCACATTAGTAAAATTAATACTATCCAAATAAGTATGATAAACCAGAAATCTTTTAAAAACTGTGGTAGCATTACCCAAGTATCATCACCAGTGCTAATAAAACTAAAAATATCAGCGGTCGATCTTTTATTTGTAAATTTAAAATACTCAATATCTATTAAATTAGGAAGTAATAATATTGAATTAACAATTATAAAATAATATTTTAAAAATGATTGAAATCCTCTCCTATCTTTATAATTTCCAGGAATTACATTCAACAAAATAAAAATGGCATTAAACCAAAAAATAACCCATAAGTCGAAGCGTGTTCCCCATAAAAATGCAAGTAGTAGGTCACTAAAATTAGATGACTCAAATACCGATAAATTAAATAATAAGAAAAGTAATCTTGTTATCTGAAATACAATTATTAGAATTAATAATCTATAAACAAGGGCTCTAATGTGAGAGAAATATTTTTTCATAAAAAAAGCTACCACAAAGGTAGCTTTTGAATTTTATTATTACATTTTTTGCTTAAAATCTAACCCAAGCTTCTACAATATCACCGCTTCTAAACCTTATCCATTTACTACCAAGTGTATCCCATAATCCATAAGAATTATCTACTCTATATTTTTCAATAACATATCTAATTGAAAAAAACGGGTCAATGGTATCAGTTATATGACAATTACCAGCAACACCTCTAATCTGATATAAAAAAGGCACGGTATCCATTTGATTTACTGCTAATTCTTTTATATAATATGTTTGACGAGGAATAACAATAGAATCGGCAATAAAGTATCCAAAAGATCTTATTGTATAAACCATACTAGTTGGATTGTTATTTATTCGACCGCCTAATTTGGGGAACCAAGCTTTATAATTAGTTCTAGTATCAAAAGTAATATCCTGGGAAATAATAAAAGTATCTTTAACAATTTCTTCAGCAGGATTTGAATTTATAGTTGTTTCATATTTAGTGGCATATTGTGCAGCAGAATTTACAACTATCACTGTTCTTGTAACACTTGATTCATTACCAGCTTTATCTTTTACGGTATAAACAACAGAATATGTTCCAGTAGTTTTAGTGGCACCTTCCAAGTTGGCTGGCCCATTAATATCAATATTATGAGTTACAGTGATTGCATTTAATAGACTTGTTCCATCGTTATTATCATCAACAGTAGCACCCGGATCTCTCCACCATGAATTAAGTTTAATTGTCATTGGATTATCACCATTGAGGAAAATCATAGGTGCTTGGGTATCTTTTTGTTTACAACCGGTAGCAAATAAACCTGCAAGAAATACAACTAGCAATAAATTTTTCATATACAAAAAGTTTTAAGGTATAATTCTTTGGAACAAAAATATAAAAAAATCAATTAATACAAACATTTTTTTCTATGTAATATTGTACTTCTGATACGATAGCCAGTAATAAAAAATAAAAAAATAAAAAAATGAGTTATATTTTTAAGTTTATAACTTTGCAAAATAATAATTAAAAAAAAACATTGTTATGGAAATATCACATATTGAACATATTGGAATAGCTGTTTCAAATTTAAGCGAAGCAATAATTTTTTACGAAAAAAAACTAGGTTTAAAATGCTATAACATTGAAGAGGTTAAAGATCAAAAGGTAAAAACTGCTTTTTTTATGGTTGGTCAAACTAAAATTGAATTATTAGAATCAACTGAAGAAGATGGTCCGATTGGAAAATTTATAGAAAAAAAAGGTCAAGGCATTCATCATATAGCCTTTGCAGTTAAAGGTATTGAAAACATTCTGCCCGAATTAGAAAATAACGGAATACATTTAATAGATAAAAGCCCAAGAAAAGGTGCTGAAGGATTGGATATTGCATTTATTCACCCAAAATCAACGCACGGAGTTTTAATTGAGATTTGCGAAGAGAAAAAAAAATAGTACTTTTGCACCCCGATTGATACAGTTAAATGTATTAATTTATTGAAATGTTGGTTCCGTAGCTCAGTTGGATAGAGCAACAGCCTTCTAAGCTGTGGGTCAAGCGTTCGAATCGCTTCGGAATCACAA
>CAILUD010000161.1 GCA_903837285.1 uncultured Bacteroidota bacterium
GATTGGGTTAAGATTGGTTTTGCAATAGAGAGTGAGTTTGGCGAATCAGGCAGAGAATATTTTCATGCAATTAGTAGAAATAATCCTGGATATAAATATGAAGAATGTAATGATCAATATTCAAAATGCCTGAAAAATAACAGTACCGGAATTACAATTAAAACTCTTTTTCATTTTGCGAAGCTTCAGGGAATAAAAATCAACTCAGATAAAACAGTATTAAACGCAAATGTAAAATCAGTAGTAAAAACTGAAAACAAAGAAGAAGGAAGTTTAACAAGTAAAAAGATTACTTCAAATAAATTTACAATTACAGAAGAGTATTTATTAGAGCATTATATAATAAGGTATAATACCGTTTCAAATAAATTTGAATACCGAGATAAAGAATCGGAATCAGAGGAATACAAAGAGTTAAACGAAAATAATCTCTTTATAAAACTTCAAAAAGATAATATTAACATAAGTCTCAATAATCTGGTTTCACTTTTAAAATCGGACTTTGTAAATGAATTTAATCCTTTCAGAGATTATTTTGAAAATCTGCCTGAATGGGATGGTGTGACTGATCACATTAATAATTTAGCGGAATTTCTCAAAACAGATGATCGTGAAAGATTAGATAATCACTTTAAAAAATGGCTTGTAAGAATGGTTCGAACCGCTATTGATGATAATTATTTCAATAAACAGGCATTTGTATTGGTTAGTACACAACAAAATTCAGGTAAATCAACTTTTTGTCGTTTTCTGTGTCCTTTTGAATTAAAAGATTATATAGTTGAAAATATTGGAACTGATAAGGATAGTTTAGTTGCTATTACAGAGAATATGCTTATTAATCTTGATGAACTATCTACTGCAGAAAAAAACGAGATTAACGCTTTTAAAAGCATGTTTTCCAAAGAAAAAGTTAAAGCAAGGTTAACATATGACAAAAGAGCATCTACACATATTCGCAGAGCAAGTTTTATTGGGTCCACTGACCGATGGGAATTTCTTACCGATGAGAATGGATCAGTACGCTGGCTTTGTTTCGATATAACTTTTATAGATTGGAAATACAGCAAGCAAGTTGATATTAATCTTGTATATTCTCAAGCATATCATTTATTAAAAAATACTTCTTTTCAATATGACTTAACTGAAAAAGAAATTGAAGAAAACGATAAAATAAATAAGAAATACCAGGTTGGTAATCCTGAAAGAGATTTATTGCAGAAATTTTTTAAACCTGGAACAAAAGAGAATGGTGTATTTTACACTGCTACCGATTTAATTGAGTATTTATCGCAATACACAACAATAAAAATTAATCCGGTACAAATCGGGAGAGAGTTAAAATTTCTGAGATATGAAAGGGTTGCAAGATTTATAGATGGAAATGGCAAATACGGGTACTTAGTTTTAGAAATTTATAACTCAATACAAAATTGAGTTACAATGTTACAATGACACTGTACTTTCTTTGCTATAACTCATAAATAACATTGTAAGATTATTTTTTTTGATCTTACAAGAAGTTACAATGTTACAATATATTGTAAGATAGTAAGATCTTAATTTTTTTATATTACAATGCTAGAACATAGGCTAAACAAAGGTTACAGAAGAATATTGTAAGATTGTAAGAGAAAAATGAAAAAAAATAAAAAAATAAAATATAACTTTTAAGAGTTCGAAATTTTAGTCTCTATTTTATTACTTTTGATAAACTGTAAATATTACATTATGAATTTTGACTTTCTTATACAGCAACTTCATTATACACATGAATACCTTAATGCTTCAGCTGCAAAATCAGTTAATATTTCCCTTACTCTAAGAAATTGGATTTATGGATATTATATTGTGGAATATGAACAAAATGGTGAAGACAAAGCTAAATATGGCGAAAAGTTGATTCGTACTATAGAGAAAAAACTTAAGGATAAAGGATTAAAAGGTATGTCTTTTACAAATCTTAATGTTTTTCGACAGTTTTATCTCACTTATCCGCAAATAGGTCAAGCTTTATCTGATTTTTTAAAATCTATGCCAATTGTTCAGACACTGTCTGAACAATCATCTAATTATTCGAAAAAATCAATTGTTCAGACACCGTCCGAACAATTGCAAATTATTGATATAGAAAGCATACGTCTATTAAGTAAGATTAAACATGTAGGAAATAAACATGGACTTGAACCTTCAAAAATAATTCAGTCACTTTCTTTTTCGCACATTGTTGAACTTGTTAAAATTGAAAATAATCTTAAAAGAGCATTTTACGAAATTGAATGTATAAAAGGAACTTGGAGTATAAGGGAATTGCAAAGACAAATAGAATCATTATATTTTGAGAGATCTGGACTTTCTAAAGACAAAAAGAAGCTTTCAGCATTAACAAATCAAAAAGCTGTACAACTGAAACCAAAAGATTTAATAAATGATCCTATAACTATTGAATTTCTTGGGCTAAACGATAGAGCCTTAGTAATGGAATCAGATTTAGAACAAGCTTTGTTAGATCACTTACAGATGTTCCTACTTGAACTAGGTCATGGATTCTGTTTTGAAGCTAGACAAAAGCGAATACTTATTGGCGGCACATATGATTTTATCGATTTGGTATTTTATCACCGTATTTTGAAATGTCATATATTGGTTGATTTGAAAACTGAAAAATTCAAACATAGCTTTGTTGGTCAAATGAATACATATATTAATTTTTACAAGCATGAAATAATGCAAAAAGGAGATAATCCTCCAGTTGGTATAATTCTTTGTACAGATAAAGAAAGCACTATGGTAAAATATGCCACTGCTGGATTAGAAGAAAGTGTTTTTGTGCATAAATATATGATTGAATTACCTAGCATGGAAGAATTGGAAAATTACATTAAAAACGAAATAAAGTAACAATATGAGAGTTTTTATATTGTTGTTTTAATTGTTACTTTTTACATCCTCACCCCTTCCAAATACAAATCACCAATTCCATACAACCGGAATATTTCATTTTTTAATCTAACAAGGTTCACAACATCCTCCATGTTGTATTTAAGAACTTTTTGTTTTTTGTAAGGATTTCGCCAGTCTTCAGCAAGTTTAAAGATGTTGGATTTATAAATTTTCTCGGAACGATTCAGCTCAAACATTTCTTCAAAATAAGCAAGTTTATATGAATCCATTCCTGGCATAATATCCCTGAATACTTTAAGTAAATTAATGCATCTGTATTTATTGCGGATATTTAAACCAGTGCTTTTTTCAAGCATTCCGATATCGGGACCATAAAAATAAATATATCCGTTTACCGGTTGCAACATTGCTGCAATATTGTTCATGTTTAAGTTTTCATCGTAAAGCTGACCATATTTGGTAATAGAATAAGCGTATCCAACTAAGAAGAGTTCCTGATTAAAGAACCATTCGAGATCAATAAATAAATCTACCATTGTTTTGTATTTAGAATTAAAATTAAGTCTAAATATTCCTAATCATGTACTCTATGATTCCTTTGCACTACCTTTTATTAATTTGCGTAACAATGATTAGGATAACAGCACTTAACTTTGGTTTATGGAAAAGAAAACATATACGCTTCATGAAATTGCCGAACATTATAAAGTTAGTATAAGAACTTTAAATAACTGGCTAAAACCCATTCGTAAACAAGTATTGGAAATGAATCCTGCATCTCCATGTCGTTTAAGAATATTGCTACCGAAACAAGTAATTGTCATTAAAGAATATCTCGGTTAAAAGCAATTAATACTTATTACAGGCAATTAGTACAACATTATGCCTGATATGATGTAATAAAGGAAAGCAGCTTTTTTCTTCATCGTAATATTGCATAGAGAAATCTTTGCAATATTTTTTTTATGTTCAGACTCAGAAATATTATCATCCTTGCTTTAGTCATTTTGACTTTAGGTATTGCATGGAAATATTATAAAAAATATAAGGAAGCTGAAAAACTCAAAATCGGCGAAATAGCTTTACATCCTACTCAAAAAATAACCGGAATAAACGACGTAGTTTCCATTTTAAAGAATGGCTTAAACCTAGAAGGATTCGTTGAAATAAGAAATTTCTCAGGCAAAGATTATACGCTGAATCAGATCAGTCTTGATTGTTTTACTCCCAATACAGAAAAGATAATTGCTGAACAAACCAATATTATTCAGAACGATGTTAACATAAAGAATAAGCAAGTCACGAATATTCCTTTAAAATACAAAGTTGATATTCTCAATGCTATTTCTCTATTTAAAGAATGCGGAGTAATTCCGGCAACTGCGACTGTTTGGAGTATCATAGCAAATCCGGTAGAATCCTATAAGTCTTTTGATTTAAAAAAGCTGAAAATAAAACTCAAAGGTTTTATTCAGGCTGAAGGAATAACATTATCCATAAACGAATCATATCCTCTTTATGAATAAGCAATATCCGGTATCTGGCAAATCAACAACCTTAAAGGCATATGCAGATGTATATGACACCATTCCGGCTATCAAAAGAATTGTTGCAGAAAATTACTTGGCTGTTGCAGAGCTTGCAGAATATCTTCGTGATACTACTGAAGAAGAAACCTTCCGAAATATCTGGAACTATGTAAAAGAGAAAATTCGTTATCAGAACGATGAAAGAGGTAAAGAACAGCTTCGTACTCCACAAAGGACAATAGCAGATAAAACAGGCGATTGTGACGACATGAGCATTCTTATTTCATCAATGTTGACCAATCTTGGTTGCTCACATGAGTTATATATAACAGCGTACAAACAAAAAGACCAGTGGCAACATATTTATCCAGTAGCTTATGACAGAAACGGAAAAAGATATGTGATTGATTGTGTTCCTGAGATACCTTATTTCAATTATGAAGCTCAACCCATTAAAAACAAAATAGTAATTAATATGAAACTTGAAGAATTAGGTCGCGGCATACAAGCCGATTTGATAAGTGATCTTACTCAGCCTTTCGACATTGACAGTCTTGAAGGTGTAAGTAATGATGAAGAACTTATAACTATCCAGGGAATACTTGGAAATATTGCCATTGTAGATGAAGGGGAAGAGTATGATACCATGTTGAGTGGATCAGAACTCAAACAGAACATTGTTATGAAACAATTGATGGATGCTAAAAATGCATTGCAGAAAGAAGTTTCAAGTCCTACTGAATTGTCACAATTGAACGACAATAAACTGGATCTTCAATTGGTAAATAACATCTTAGAAAATATCAATGATGAAGAAGCATTTGATGAAGCTATTGATTTAGCTATACGCAAAGGAACTATTTATCAGAACTTCTATAAAACCATTGGTGTTGCCATGGATGATGCTGTAAACGGTCTTTCCGGTGGTGATGATGATTTTTATTATTTGAAGTCATTAAATAACGATGATGCTCATGAAATTTTAACTGACGAAATAAGCGGTTTGGGAAAGGGTTTCCTGAAGAAAATTGGAAACAAAATTAAAAAAGGAGTACAAAAATTCAAGGAAAACCATCCCAAAATCGCTAAAATCGCTAATGCACTGAATAAATTCAATCCTGCAACATTTACAATACGTAAATCAATGGAACCGTTTATTCGTGCCAATGCTTTCCAAATGGCAGAAAAAATGGCTGTGGGTTATGCAACCGCAGATCAGGCTAAAAATATGGGTTATACAAATGCCGAATGGTTGCAGTTTGTGGATGCAAAAGATAAAGCTGAACAGAAATGGGCAGCTATAGGAGGTGAAAAAGATTACTTCCGGAAAATGATTATGAATGGTGTTGGTGCAAAGAAAGCCGGACTGAAAGGTTTGGGTATTGCTCCTGCCATCCTTGCAGTTGTAACAAAAGTATTCGGTGTTGTGATTGATCTTTTCAAAAAATTGAAACTAAAAAGAAAAGACGGAACTGTAGTTGAAGACAACACGGTCATTGAACCTGAAAGCAATACAGAACCTGAGAATACTAATAGTACTAAATCAGCAAAAACAATAAATAATAATAAAACTATGGCAGAAAATGAAACAAATCCGAATGTGGTTACTGATGAAAAGTCAGGTGTTACCACAGAAACCGTAACCGATGATAGTGGTAAAACCACTACAGTCTATAAAGACAAAGACGGTAATGAAATTGGCAAATTCAAAGCCTTTTTCCTGAAAAACAAAACCATGATTATCATAATATCCATCATTCTTGTAGTGGGGATTATTGCTTTGATCATTTGGAAAATCAGAAAACGTTCCTTAAACGGTTTGGGCGAAGCCGGACTTTCCCGCAAACAGGAAAATTACATTCGTCGTCAAGGATTGAACAACCGTGCTTATGCTTCATTGGTGCGTGAAGAAATTGGCAAAGACAGACAGCCATACAATCAGCAGACTCGTAGGTCTTATTATAAAAAAGTATTCCAGGATGCGTTTAGTCGTCCACTCTCTCATAAGCAAACAACTGCAGCTTTAAGCCATAACAACGTGTTGAAAGAAGTACGTCAATTGGCAAAATCCAAAGGCGGTGGTTCAAGAGCATGGAAAGAAGCCTGGTCAGAAGTTAAAAAAAAAGGCCGGAAATAAATCATAAAGAAGTTAAGGGCTTGGGAAAATACAGCAAACCAAATAAGCTGAATAAAGATAAAACTGCATCAGAAAGGTTTAGAAAGATTACCGAAAGAGCAAAGAAAATCAGAGAACAGCATCCGAAAACAAAATGGAAAAACTGTGTAAAACAAGCGAGCCAAGAACTCTATAAGTAGAAAGTAGAAAGTAAAAAGTTTAAAGTAAAAAGTAAAAAAAACAAATAACAATAATCACTAAAACAATTTCAAAATGAAAGAATTATCATCAGAAGAAATAATCCTTAGCGGATTAGGCGCAGGTCCTGCAGCTGCAGCAATTGTAAAAGCTGGTA
>CAILUD010000162.1 GCA_903837285.1 uncultured Bacteroidota bacterium
TAAAGTTTAACAATATTCAGATTATCTTTATTTTTTTCGTAATAATTCGCCAGCATCTCAAGGCTTGATTTGGCAGCTTTAATATTTCCTTTTTCTAAAGAAAGTTTGTATGCGTCAAGTAGTACTTTAAGTCCTTCGTCGACGCTGTTTGAAGCAAAATATAGCGAAGATAATTTTTGCATTTGTTGCAATTGTGTTTCAACATTTGCAATATTTTGCGATTGTTCAACAACTTCTTTCTGAACAGTAATTGCTTTATCATAGTTATTTGTTTCAGCATATAAATTTGCGATATCGCTTTTTATAAGCATCGATTTTTCGCTGTTGCTGTCAACAATATTTAATGCCGAATTATAATTTTCTAATGCCTGATCGCTATTATTCAATGCTATATTGGCATTAGCCATTTGTGTGAAAATCTGTACTTTTTCTGAACTATTGTTACTATTATTTAATAATACTGAATTTTGTTCAAGATATTGAAGCTTTTGTTTGGGATTTGCGTTATTTTTTAATCGGTTTGCATCATTTTGATTTATTTGCCATTGAGTTTTGTCAGAAGTTAATGTCGAAGCTTTTAAATAATTTTCTGATGCAACTTCATTCTTCTTTAAAATTTCCTGAATCTTTGCAAGTTCACGATAATATTCGCTTATTCTATTAGTTTTTTTCTTTTTGCCTGATTCTATTTGAACAGCTTTAATCATATAAACTTCGGCTTTTGCCAAATCTCCTGTTTTAACTAATTCCATTGCTAAATCGAAATATCCAGTTGCTATTTCAGTGCTATTTTGATTTGAGTTTAATGAATTCTGAAGTTTTATTGCACTATTATTAATACTGTTATTATTATCAAAAATACTCATACTATCCGCCGAAACAGACTGTGCTATTGCAATAGAATATGAAACAGCTACAAAACAAAAAAGAAGAATTACTCTTTTTAACATCGTTTTGAAATTATATACCAAAGTAAAAGAATTTTTATCATTTAAGGTAACTGTTTTACCAAGTCAAAATACCATTACACCCTTTTGTGTTAAAATACAATTATTTATGAAAGTATTTTTGATCAAATTTTAAATCACAAAATTATGAAAACATTATTTTTTATTATCGCCCTGTTAATTTTTAGCAATATTTATTCTCAGGAAATAACTCAACCAAAAATTGAAGTTACGGGTAGTGCCGAAATGAGCATTATACCTGATCAGATTGAGCTTGAAATAATTTTAAGTTCAAACTACAAAAGTGCAAAGCATTCAATGGAAGAAGTTGAAAAAAAGTTTTTTTCAGTTCTCGAAGCTCATAACATTCCTAAGATGGCAGTTTCATTTATTTCAATGGATAATCCTTATTATTGGTATTACTGGTGGTGGGATTACAGACATTACTATGATACCAAAACTTATAAGTTGAAATTTGATTGTGCAAAGTATGATTTGAGTTTTATAAAAGACTTTGATACTGATTTTATTCGCAGTTTAAGAATTACAAATAGCACACATTCAAAAATAACAGAATACAGAAGACAGGTAAAAGTTGAAGCTATTAAGGCTGCTAAAGAAAAAGCACAGGTATTATTGGAAGCCATTGGTCAGAAATGTGGAAGAGTGCTTGATGTAATTGAAATACAAGAACCGATATTGAATAATAATTCCTGGTATGGTAATTACAACAATAATTACAATAACTTATCTTCTAATTCTGTAATGTACCAGCCTAGCACAGGTTCAGGATCGGGTGAGAGCAAATCCCAGGTACCTTCAATCAAATTAAGGTTTGAAATAAAAACAAAGTTTGAAATTTTATAACATTTAATACAAATTATTATGAAAAACTTAAAAGTAATTTTCGCCATTTTTTATTTAATTTCATTATTCAGTTGTAATAATGGAACTGCTCAGGATACAACAGTAGTTGTGCCTCCAGCAGCAAAATTAAGTAATGAAAAAATTCAGGTAGCAATTCTACTTGATGCTTCAAACAGTATGGATGGCTTAATTGAGCAGGCAAAATCTAGATTATGGAATATTATTAATACACTTACAACTCTTAAATACGAAGGGAAAGAGCCTGGCATTGAGATAGCTCTTTATATGTATGGAAACGATGGTTTATCGGTAAGTACAAATTTTATCAGACAGGTAACACCGTTTACAAGTGATCTGGATTTAATTTCTGAAAAACTATTTGCCATAACAACAAATGGAGGTTCGGAATATTGTGGTGCTGTTATTGAACAAGCTGTAAAAAAACTTGACTGGGGAAGAGAAAGAAATAATATGAAGCTTATTTACATTGCAGGTAATGAGCCCTTCACACAAGGAAGTATTAGTTACAAGGAAGCAATTAGTGAAGCGGTAAGTAAAGATATTTATATTAATACAATTCATTGTGGAAGTTGTTTGGAAGGTGAGAAAGGAAGCTGGAAAGATGGTGCTGATAGAGGAAAAGGTAAATATTTTTGTATAAATTCCAATGAAAAAGTTTTATACGTTGTTACTCCTTATGATGAGCAAATAAATAATTGTAATGTCAGATTAAATAAAACTTATATATATTACGGATCATCAGGGTATTCAAGTTTTACAAATCAAAGTGCACAGGATATGAATGCAGTATCAATTTCAACTGCAAATGCAACAGAAAGAGTTGTTTCAAAATCAAAATCAGTTTATAATAATATGTCATGGGATTTGGTCGATAAAATATCAGCTGATTCTACTTATATTAAAAACATTGATGTAAAAACTCTTCCTAAAGAATATCAAAATCTTAACAAAGAACAATTACAGGATGAAATAGACAAGAAAACTAAGGAGAGGGATGATATTCAAAAGGAAATATCTCAGTTATCAAAAAAACGTATGGATTACATTGCCAGTCAAACAAAAACCTCTAATACTCAGGATGATTTTGGTAATGCAGTAAATACTTCTATTATGGAAGTTGCTAAAATAAAAGGTTATAAAGTGATTGGTAATTAAAAAATAAATAACAATAAACATGAAAAAAATAATTTTTATAATAGCGGTATCGGTTTGTTTGCTTAATCTATCAAGTTATGGACAATCTGCAGGAAATGTGATTTACAACAATCCATACGTAATGACTCCACAGAAATTTAGTGTAAATATGAGGCAGGCTTACGATAATAACCCTGAAATAAGCGCAGAAGTACTTATGAATGTTCCTGCAAGTAGTTACACTGTTATTTTTAGTGTTACACAAAACGGGTCAACAGCAGTAGAAACTGATTCCCTGATGAATGTCAGAATTAACACTGTTCGTGCTGAACTTGCAGCAATTGGAATAAATAAGTCAAGTATTCATATTGATCTTATTTCATTTGTACCTTCATACTCGTTAAAACTTGAGGCAAAAAAATTCAGTAAAACAGCTAATGAAATTCCAATTGGCTTTCAATTAAAAAAGAATATTCACGTGCTAATCTATAATTATGACTTGCTTGACAAACTCACAACAATAATGGCAAAGGCTGAGATTTACGATATTGTTAAGGTAGATTATAATTTAGCCAATTTAAAACTATATTTCGATACGATACGAAATACTGCAATTGATATTATAAAAAACAAAGAAAGAGATTTTACGAAAATGGGTTTAAAAATTGATATTTTAAACATGTATGATGGCTTTAACGCAACATACCCATTGGAGCGATATGCAAGCTATACAGCCTTCTACACAGGAAGTTCAATTGAAGAAATTAAAGTTGCTAAAAAGAAAAAAGAATATGCAAGAAAGAACACATTTATTACTGGAAAAAATGCAACAGTAAACATTAATGTTAATAATAACGACGAAGAAGATGACACCGAATTTATTGTTAAATATTCTGACAAGAATAAAACAATATATTATAACAAAATACCATTTAATCAGTTTGATGTTGTTTTAAACGCCGATTTTGCAGAACCCAGAATACAAATTGTATATTCATTAAAAGCTAAATACTCTGTCGAGAATCTTGAAAAATACGATGAGTCAAAAAGACTAAAAAAAGAAAGTGAAGAAAAGGATAAAAAAAGGAAGAGGAGGTTTATATAATTAAACCAGTGTTTTAATTTTAAGCAAGATTCTGAAAAGAGTCTTGCTTTTTTGTTTAAATTTGATGAATATTTAAAAATTTCAGAAGTTATAATGCAGCCAAAAAAGAAAGAATTACCAACAGTAAAACCAAAAATGCATCCACGAAATAAAAATTGTGAGCGTTATAATTTTAACGAACTTAAAGCCTGCTGCCCAGAATTAGTGCCATTTGTTAAATTGAATCTGTATAATGATGAATCAATAGATTTTGCTAATCCTGAAGCAGTAAAAGTGCTTAATAAAGCAATTTTGAAATATCATTATGGAATTGATAGTTGGGATATTCCTGAAGGTTATTTGTGTCCGCCAATTCCGGGAAGGGCAGATTATATACATTATATAGCAGATTTGCTATGTAGAAATAATTATGGTAAAATTCCGCTTGGCGAAAAAGTTAAATGCATGGATGTTGGAGTTGGAGCGAACTGTATTTATCCAATTATTGGTGTAACAGAATATGGTTGGTCGTTTATTGGTTCTGATATCGATCCTATTTCAATTGCTAATGCAAATAAAATTATTTCTGTAAACGATAATTTAAAAGGAAATGTAGAATGCAGAATACAGGATAATCCTAAAGATTTTTTCTACAATGTAATTTTAAAAGATGAAATTATTGATTTTACTATATGCAATCCGCCATTTCATCCAACAATAAAGGAAGCGCAAACAGGTACTCTTAGGAAATTATCCAATTTAAATAAACAAGAAATTACTGAACCGGTAAGAAATTTTGGTGGTCAGTTTAATGAGCTTTGTTACAAAGGCGGAGAGGAGCGATTTGTTGGAAACATGATTCGCGAAAGCAAAAAGTTTTCGAAAAATTGTTTTTGGTATACTTCATTAGTCGCAAAACAAACACATTTAAGAGGTTTTTATGAGTTACTTAAACACCTTGAGGCAACAGAAGTGGAGACTATTCCAATGGGACAAGGAAATAAAACAAGCCGTATTTTAGCATGGTCGTTTTTAACTAAGGATGAGCAAAAAGTTTGGAAGAACTCTAGATGGGTAAAGAGTATTAATTAATTATTTTTGTGAAATCTTTATAATTATATTTGTTTTATAATTGGATTTAGTGTAAAAGTAAATGCAAAAGAATAATTAGAATGATATCTCTCTATCAACATTTTAAAATAAGCAAATTTGTTTTTGTTCTTATATTATTTTTATATGCAACAAATGTTTCATCGCAATGCTGTTATTACACCTTAAGTATGCACGATACTTATGGTGATGGCTGGAATGGCGGATATGTGCAGGTAAGAATAAATAGTATACTTATTGGAAATTTTAGTGCAAATAATTATGGTAGTATTGATACTTTTCAGGTTTGTAATGGTGATTTGTTACAGCTTTTTTATACAGCAGGAGGTTATGAAAATGAAAATAGTTACGAACTCTATGACAATTCATGGAATCTTGTTTATGATAATGGGCCTACTCCTCAGACTGGAAATGTGTTAACTGCCACAGGTAATTGTAATACCATAGAAATGATGGGAAGTAATCCATGTAATGCATTCTCAATTGATACTGGACAATGTATATTCGAAAATAATTCAGGATTTCAGGGGTCAGGTATTGCACCAAATTGTGCAAGCTATCAAGGAGGAGATGTGTGGTTTACAATGTTAGTACCCCCTTCTGGAAATTTAAGTTTTGAAACTGACAGTGGTAGTATAAATGATACAGGAATTGCTGTATGGACTGATAGTACATGCAATAATCTTAGTCTTTTAGGATGTGATGATGATGGTGGAAATGGATATTTTTCATTTTTAACTTTATATGATCTTACTCCAAATCAAAATATTTATATACAGGTGTGGGGTTATGGCGGTGGAAATGGTACTTTTCACCTTTGTGTTAACGATCTAGGCGCTATATCTCTTGACAGCTCTGAACTTCCTATAGTTATGATTAATACTTTGGGAAATACTATTGTTCAAGATACAAAAGTTAGCTGTTATATGGATATAAAATACAATGGTCCTAACGCTATTACTTATGTAACAGACAGTTCAAATATTTATAAAGGAAATATTGGAATTGAAGTTAGGGGAGCTACTTCTGCAAGTTATCCTCAACATCCTTATGGTTTTGAAACTCGCGATATAACAGGTGCTAGTCTAGATGCTTCAATTTTAGGAATGCCTGCAGAAAATGATTGGGTATTATTATCTAATTATAATGATCGTTCGTTAATAAGAAATTCACTTGCCTATAAACTTTTTGGAGATATGGGAAATTATAGTGTGAGAACAAGATTGTGTGAGGTTCTTATTGATAGTTCTTATAAGGGCATTTATATTTTAGCAGAAAAAATAAAACGTGATAATAATAGAGTAAACATTGCAAAATTGACTGGAACTGAAATAGTAGGAGATGACCTTACAGGCGGATATATTCTTCAGCAGAATTATTGGAATACAAGTAACAGTTTTCAATCGAATTATTCTCCAATTGATCATCCTGGTTTTGATGTGCACTTTGTTTATGAATATCCTAAAATAGATACAATTCAGCCTCAACAAAAAGCTTACATTGCTTCATATGTGGACAGTCTTGAAGATGCTTTGTATAGCACAAATTTTGCGGATTTGAATCTTGGATATAGAAAATATTTAGATGTTAAATCGTTTATTGATTATTTTCTTATTAATGAATTGGCAAGGAATAACGATGGTTTTAAGAAAAGCGTTTTCTTTTTTAAAGACAAATATTCAAACGGTGGGAAGCTGAAAGCTGGTCCAGTGTGGGACTTCGATTGGGCTTGGAAAAATCTATTTGGATGCTCAATTTGTGAAAATATTTCTGGTGAAGGTTGGGCGCATCTTGTTAATGATTGTCCTACCGATAATTATTCTACTGGTTGGTATGTGAGGTTGTTACAAGATAGTACTTTTAATAATGAACTTAGGTGTACTTATGAAAATTATAGACAAACCATATTGGATACGACTTATATTTTCTCATATATCGATAGTATTAAAACTGTTGTACATAATGCACAGGCAAGACATTTTCAGAAATGGCCAATACTTGGTATTAGCGGTGCTGCTCCAGAAATGAATGCAGCAGCAGAAACATACAATGCAGAACTTGATACGCTTAAACGTTGGATAAATATTCGTTTACAATGGCTTGATGCAAATATTCCAGGAGTTTGTTATACTTCTAAAGTTGAAAGTAATGAGAGAAAGCAAGAAGGATTAATAGATTTTTATCCTAATCCAGCAAATAATGTGATTAATGTTATTGTTAGCATTGAAGGCGTTGGCCATAAATATGATATTTTAGATTATTCAGGCAAGCTTGTTTTGTCTGGAAAATTAAATGAAATATCAAATAAAATTAATACTACTTATCTTAACTCTGGAATATATTTATTTAGAATAAATGGGTTTAAAAATCAGGCTATAAAGTTTATTAAAAATTAAAAGCAAAACTTACTTTTTAACATTGATATTTTTCAATTTCCTACCATGAGTTGTCAAATAACAACTATAAATTGCGTAATTACAACTAAAAGTATTTGCTTTATTTTGATTGTAGTTATGAATCAGAATATCTTTGCTTAGTCGAAAAATAAAAATTTCCTATGTTAAATTCTAAAATGATTGGCAATAAAATTGCCGAAGCACGAAAGAAAATAAAAATTTCACAAGCTCAACTTGCTCAAAGTCTTTTTATCAGTTCACAGGCAGTTGGAAAATGGGAGCGTGGCGAATCAATGCCGGATATAATTACATTAAATCGGCTATCCGAAATTTTTGGTGTTGATCTAAATTATTTTTCAGGAAGTAAACAGACTGAAGTTACTGAAACCACAACTATTAAACCTAATGTTAAGCAAGTGAAAAAGCTTAATTGGGATATGTCAAGAGGGAACTGGGTTGATGCAGATTTTTCGGGGTTGAAAAATTTACAAGAAAAATTTAGTTCTTCAAATATGAAGAGTTGCAAGTTTGTTGGTTCAGAATTGTCGGGTCTTATTTTAAAAGGTAATAATTTAGATAGCTGTGACTTTTCAGGTTCTGACATCAGTAATAGCTGCATTAAAAATTCCAACTTAGCCAACAATTTATTTAATAATTGTTCACTGCAAGAAACTGAATTTTCAGAAAGTAATATCGGTAGCTGCGATTTCTCCGGTGCTGATTTTACTGGTACAAAATTTAAAACCGGAAGTATTCTAAAAAATATAATGTTAAATACAATTTGGAATCGTACCACTTTTATTGGAATGGCAATAGATGAAACAGTTTTCACTGGAACAATAGAAGATTGTTATTTTGAAAATTGTGCATTTTACAGGGTTACATTCCAGAATGTTACGCTCATAAATACTTTCTTTAAAAACAAAAGTTTAAAACGGATAAAATTTATTGATTGTCATGCAGATCGTATGACTTACGAATTTCTTAAAAATGGGAAAGCGGATTTAACCGGAATTAAATTGTTAATTCCTTAAATCAATGCATTCCATAAAATTTCAACTGGGTGTAATGCTTTTCTTCCTGTTCCATCTTCAATCTGGCATCGACAACTTGTACCTGTCGCTGCAATTATTGTTTTGGTATCAGTTTTTCTAATTTCAGGAAATAAAACTAATTCGCCAATTTGCATCGAGAGTTCGTAATGCTCTTTTTCATAACCAAAAGAACCGGCCATACCACAACACCCTGAAGGAATTTCAGTTGCTATATAATTTTTAGGAATAGTCAACATTTTTAAGGTAGGAGCAGTAGAGGCAATAGATTTTTGCTGACAATGACCATGAAGTTTTATTTCTGCAGCATCAGAGGTGAATGATTCTGGTTTTATGTTTCCTTTTGCAAATTCGGATGCAATAAATTCATCAATCATTAAGGCATTTTTTGCTAACGCTTTAGATTTTTCGACTAAAGATTTTTCTACTATTTCAGGATATTCGTCTCTGAATGCAAGAATTGCAGATGGTTCAATTCCAATTAGTGGAGTGTTCTCTGTAATTATTTCAGAGAGGTATTTTACATTCTGCTCGGCAATAACCTTTGCTTTTCGCAATAAACCCTTTGAGAAATAGGTTCTGCCACTTACTACATGTTTTGGAGTAACAACCTCGTAACCTAATTTATTTAATAGGAGGATGGCTTTAATGCCAATTTCAGGCTCATTTAAATTTGTGAATTCATCGGCAAAAAGGTATACCTGTTTAATTCCCGTCATTGCGGGCTTGCATCCTGAGCTTGTCGAAGGGCGCAATCTTTCAGTTTTAGATTCTGAAACAAGTTCAGAATGACGATTTGGGTGGTTTCCGTCATTGCGGGTTTGAACCGTAATTATTTTCTTTCTATCGTCATTGCGGACTTGTTCCGCAATCTTCTTATTTTTTTCGAAGTACTTAATAAGAGTTTCACTATAAACTTTTGGAATTTTTCGCTTAGCAGAAAATCCAATAAACGATTTTCCAAGGTTAGAAAATAGATTAAAAATTCCTGAAAAATTTGATCCAAATTGATTAATTTTTGGACTAAAAGCTATCATTTTTGTCCTTAAAGGAGTTCCTTTCTCATCATAGTAATGCTGAAGGAATTCTGCCTTCATTTTAGCCACGTCAACACCACTTGGGCATTCTGATTTACAGGCCTTACACGATAAACAAAGGTCCATAATTTCATAAATCTCTTTATGTGCGAATGGGTTTATCTTTTTGCTATTTGTTAAATATTCGCGCAAAATATTGGCTCTTGCACGAGTAGTTTGATTTTCATTTCTACTTGCCATGAAACTTGGGCACATGGTACCTCCAATAATTTCAGATTTTCGACAATCAGCAGAGCCGTTACATTTTTCTACGGAACCTAAAATTCCTAAATCCTGAGAGAAATCAAAAATGGTTTCAATCTTTCTAACCTCTTTATCGGTTTCAAATCTTAAACTCGAATTCATGGGAGGTGTGTCAGTAATTTTCCCAGGATTGAAAATATGTTTTGGATCCCAAGTCTCTTTTATCTGTTTTAAAAGTGAATAGCAATGATCGCCAATCATATATGGAATAAACTCACCTCTAAGTCTGCCATCTCCATGTTCGCCACTTAATGAGCCACGATATTTTTTTACAAGCTCAGCAGATTCTCTTGCAATGGTTCTAAATAGCTCAACATCTTTCTTTATTTTGAGATTTAAAACTGGTCGCATATGAATTTCTCCTGTTGCGATATGTGCATAATATATGCAACTTAGGGCATGTTTATTAAATAAATTATTTAAGTCAGCCATGTATTCCGGAAGTACATCAGGATGAACAGCAGTATCTTCAATTACAGGAACTGGTTTTGCGTCACCAGGTAAGGTACTTAATACACCTAAACCTGCTTTTCTGAGATTCCAAACCTTTTTGGTATCAGCACCAAATACTAATGGAAAGCGATATCCAAAGCCATTTGCACGCATTTCAGTTTCAAGGCCTTTTGCAATTTCTATAATTTCTTCCCGAGTATTTTTTGCAAACTCAACAATTAATAAAGCCTTAGGATCACCTTCAAGAAAGAAACGGTTTTTACTTTGTTCAATATTCCCTTTTGTAAGATCAAGTATAGCTTTGTCCATTAACTCGATTGAGGTAGGATTGTGTTTCAATGCGATCAGATTCCCTTTAAAAGTTTCTTCCAGAGAATTCATGTGAATACAAACCAAACCTATTTCTTTGGGAGGTAAATCAACAAGATTGAGTTTTATTTCTGTAGTAAAAGCCAAAGTTCCTTCAGAGCCAGCTAATAATTTACAGAAATTGAAAGGAGTATTGTTTTCAGAAAATGGCGATGTTAAACTAAGCACATCAATTGCATATCCGGTATTTCGACGATGTATTCTTGAATCAGGATACTGCTTATTTATTTCTTCAATATTTGATTTATCTGAAAGAATTTTATTAATGTTCTGATAGATTTTATTCTCTAATTTATCGCCTTCTAGTTTTTGTCTAAATTCTTCATTAGTAATTTGTTTAAACGCTACACTTGAACCATCACTTAAAATAGTTTTTAACTCTAAAAGATGGTCACGAGTACTACCATAAATTAACGAATGTGCGCCACATGAATTATTGCCAACCATTCCACCAATCATGCACCTGCTTGAAGTTGAAGTTTCGGGTCCAAAAAATAGTCCTTTTGGAGCTAATATTTTGTTTAACTCATCTAAAACTACTCCAGGTTCAACTCTAACCCATTTTTCTTTTTCGTTAATTTCCAGAATTTTAGTAAGATATTTTGAAACATCAACAATAATCCCATTTCCTACTACTTGTCCTGCTAATGAAGTTCCTGCTGTTCTTGGAATAATCGGTACATTATTTTTTGATGCAAATGCTATAACTTTTTTAATGTCGCTAACATTTTTTGGGCGAATTACAGCGATAGGTTTTTCGCGATAAGCAGAAGCGTCAGTAGCATATAAAAGTCTGGTAGTTTCGTCGGTATATACATCACCTTCAAAGTAATTAGAGAATATTTTAAGTTTATCTTGAAGATTTTCAGCGGTCATTTTGCATTTTTAGATAATCCAAAATTGATGATTTAATCTATATGAATTTACAGGCAATTGTTGTCAAAAAACCTATTAATGTCGATAATCCGGTTACAGAACCACCCATATGGAAAGCCTCAGGTAGCATAGTTTCTGCTATCATAGTTAGCATAGCACCAGCAGCAAGCCCATCAATAAGAGCAAGGTATGAATAGCTCACATTTGCGAAAAAAATGTTTCCGGCAATAGCACCAACACCAGTTAGTAACATGATAGTTGTCCACATAAACAATATTTTCATTTTTGAAAATTTTTGATCCCTTAATCCGATTGAACTAGATAATGCTTCGGGAAAATTGGATAAAAACAAACCTGCAAGTAAAGATAAGCTCATAGCACCTGTGGTTAAAAGGCTTGATCCAATAACGATTGATTCTGGTATACCATCAAGCATTATTCCTAACCAAATTGCAAGAGCTGCACCTCCGACATGTTTTGCTGATTGAGTTTTAAAGTCGCTCGAATTAATTGAGCTTGATTTTCCATCTAAATTTGAAACAGCTTTTTTATACCATGCTTCAGCTTTTTCGTTGCTAACTATATGGTTTTCTTTTAATATTTCAATTTGACTGGTTATTATTTCTTCAACTTTTTTTGTTAAAATAGTTGATTGTGAAACAATTTTATCGAAATCAGTTTTTAAAACCATAAAAACCGACACATCTGTTTCGGCAATTATACTAAACTGATGCTTGTCGCCGGTAAGTAATTCAATTTCACCTAGTACTGCATTTTGTTCGGCAAATAATGTAATGTTTTTATCCTCATCAATTAGTTTAACTTTTCCAGTTTCGATTATTAATAATCTGTCGCCTGGATCGTCATGATGCACTAGATGTTTTCCTGCTTTATAGGATCTATGTTGAATGAAAGGAATTATTGTTTGAAGTTCATCTGCAGGCAATTGTTGGAAAAGTGGTACCCTGCTTATTCTTTTTGCTAATTCATTAAGATTTTTATGTCTTATTTTCTTAAGATGTAATATTGCAGTTCCAGTTTTTCTAAGAAAACCTCCATTATTGTTAACGATTTGATTAAGAATGAAATAAAAAATTCCTCCGATGATACAACCAAAAGCTAATATCCAAAAATGCCCGTTATGAACTGCAACTGCAACTAAATCTATTGTTAAAGCAGCCAACAGAGCTCCACCACCAAAAGCCATTAATGCTGCAGTAATTTTTGATTTTGGTTTCCAAAAGAATGATAGTAATGCGCCTAAAGGTAAAGAAACTGCGCTTATTATTCCAAAAAGAAAAGCATCAAACCATGGGGTTCCAGTCATAAAAAAAGAGGGTTGTTATTATTGTATTTTTATTTTTTTGTAAAATTAGTAATTGTTGCAATATACTATGCATTTTTGTAAATGGTTAAAAAGTAATTAAAGTTGAAATAAACAATTTGTTAAATCAAATGTTAGGTTATAAATGCTAAAATATTTTTTAATTAACTTGCGCCAAGATAATACAAAACAAGAAATCATTTCAATGTCAGGAACTAAATGGATACCACTATTTTCGACTAATTTTTTAGGAGTATTTAATAATAATTATTTCAAATTATTGATTATTACTATTTCGGTTGCATGGTTTCCAAAAGACTCTGGCATTGATTCATATATTGTATCGTTAGCTTCAGGTTTATTTTTCGTTCCTTACATTTTATTTTCGCCACTTGCCGGGAAGCTAGCACAAATAATGTTTAAGAAGAAACTTATTTTATATTCCCGAATTGCTGAGTTTCCAATATATACTGTAGGTGCATTTGGCTTTTATATCGAAAATATTTATGTCGTTTTAGGTTGTATTTTTTTATTAGGTGTTATAAGTACTTTATTTTCTCCTGCTAAATATGGTTTAATTCGTGATATTGGAGGAAATAAAGGCATTTCGTTTGGAACAGGAGTTATGGAGATGCTTGTCTTTTTTGGCAACATTGTTGGTCCTGTTGTAGCTTCAATAATTTCCGATCATTATAATTATCATTTACTTGCTTCTATTTTAATTGGAGTTGCTGTATTAAGTTTTGTAACAACCTTATTAATAAAGGCTAGTGAAACCGAACCATTAAAAAACTCTTCAGAAACAATAAACCCAATATTGTTTTTAGTTAACTCATTTAAATGGGTAAAAGGTTTTAAAGGAATGAATTTAATTGTTATAGGTTTGGGCTCATTCTGGATGATAGATGGCATGCTTCAAATGAATTTGATAATTCATTGTCCTGGAATACTTAAATTGTCAAATACCGAAATGAGTATAGTAATGTCAATTGCATTAATTGGTATTGGGTTGGGAAGTCTAAGTTCCGGATTAATTTCAAAAGGAAAAGTTGAATTGCTTTTAACTCCAATTGGTGGTTTGGGAATGACATTATTTTTAATTTTAGTTTATACATTTCAACCTGCAAATGTTTATATTTTTTCTGTATTCATATTTTTTATAGCAATGTTTAGCGGAATTTTTATGGTTCCTTTAAGTGCTTACATTCAAACTAAAATAGAAGGTAGAAAGCAAGGTGATATGATTGCTTACTCAAATTTTATTACTTTTTTAATGTTGTTTATTGGTTCAGGATTGTTTGGATTAATTTCAGGTATGTTTGGAACAAATTCTGTATTTCTGTTTTTGCTTATAGTAGTGGTGTTGATAACATTTTTATTAGTGAAATTTGTTCCGGAAATGAATGCAAGAGTAAAAAGTTTTTTAACAATAAAGTAGGTTATGCGAATTGTTATTATTATTTACAGAATACTTTTAGGGTTAAGATATAAAGTAAAATTAATTGGAATTGAGGTTCTTAATGGGCCAAATCCAAAACTGTTTTTACCAAATCATCAGGCAACAGTTGATCCTCAAATACTTTTTTGTAATATTTCAAAATATACATCAGTAATGCCTGTAGTTACCGAAACGTATTTTAAAATACCATTATTAAAATATGTACTTAATGGAATTAAAGCTGTTCCTGTAAGCGATTTAACTGCAGGTAGCAGAGATGTTGATGTGTTAAAAAAAATTCAGAATAATGTAGTTGAAGCATTAAAAAACAATAAAAATGTTTTGCTTTACCCATCCGGACAAACTGCTGAGCAGGGCTTTGAAAGAATTAAAAATAAAAAATCTGCCTGGGTTGTAGTATCTGATATTCCTGAAAATACAGATATTATTGGTGTTAGAATTAGTGGTTTGTGGGGTAGTAATTGGTCAAAAGCAAAAACCGGAAAATCTCCATCTTTTTTTAAAGCTTATTTTAAAGGCATATTAATTGTAATAGCGAATTTAATTTTTTTAGTTCCAAAACGAATTGTCAAAATTGAATTTGTTAATATTACTAAGGAAGCAAAAGAGAAATCTAAACATGGAAAAATTGAATTTAACAATTCATTAGAAGAGTTTTATAATAAGAATGGAGAGGAAAAAAATAATAATGTAAAATACTTTTGGTTTATAACTTAAATTTCAGGTTTGAAACTAAATTTAAATTCATTTCGTATTAATAAAAGTTTTAATTTTGTTCATTAAATAAAAACCAAAATATGAAAAAAGCAAATACTCTATTACTTTCAATTTCGTTATTCATTTCAGTTACTTTTTTGTTCTCAAGTTGCGAGAAAGAAAAGGATCCAACTCCTACAAAAACTAAGATGGAAGGTGTGTGGGTTGTTTCAGAAGCTTATGATTCTGCAGGTGTTAGCATTTTACCTAAAATGCAAAACAGTTTACTCCCATTAACTGCTTTTTATTTAAGTAGTGATAATACTGTATTGTCTACTGCTGGTCCAATGGTTACTTACCTTGTATATGGTGATAGTAAGTTTACTCAAATTGCCTCAAATATTAACCAATGGTTTAATTATGCAAACCTAACTTTTAATGGAGGAGAATTTTTTGTGGCAGATGGAACACCTGATCGCTTTGCTCTTGAAATGAAACTAGAAGGTATTGGGGGTGGTGTTACAAATACTTTAGCAGAAATTTTATCACTTTTTGGAATTCAAGCACAATGGTTAAAAACTGTAGTTTATCATAAATTTATGGATGTTGGGGTCTCTTTTAATGATGCAGGAGATAAAATGTCATGGTCTTTTGATAATAGCACTTATGCTGCATATAACATGAAAGATAATAATGGTAATTATGTTTTATGGTATGGATGGCCAATCAGTAAATTTTCAAAATGCAGATTTGTTTTATCTAAGAAAACCCAATCTTTGAACGATATTACGCATGAAGCGTATCAGAATCCACCTACAAAACTTGAAGTTGTAAAAAACTAAATAATAACAAAAAAGGATGCATTCGCATCCTTTTTTGTTATTTGTTAATCCATTCGTAATAAGGTTTCTTCTTGTTTCTTTTAAATTGATTAGGGTTCTTTTTTGAAATCTTCCAGCCTAATGTTAATTCATGAGTGCCTCCTGATCTATGAGCTAAACCATGTTCATACCATTCAACAGTATAATTCAAAACAAAGTTTGATTTAAGGTTTGCACCAATACCTATTCCTGCGTCACCAGTTTCCTTATATATTAGTGTAAACCAAACTTTTTGTTGGTAAATAATTGGTATACTAAATTCATATTGCGGTGGGGCATCTACAGGGTAATTTATTATTGCAGTTGGATTTAATGCCAATGTTTTATTTAAATTAAGTTTGTAACTCATAAAAACTTTAAAGTATGGCCAAAGAGAATATAGACTATTCTCAGTTCTTCTTCCTAATAATCTTGGCGCAGAAGCACCTATATGTAATTTTTTACTTTTATATAATATGCCAAAACTAGCATCAATCATTGTACTTTTTGACCCGGATCTCATAAAAATAGGATCAGATTGAGCATCGCTATTATTTAAGTCTAGATGGTTTTCAAGCATACCAACTCCCAAGCCAAAACTAAGAAATTTTGTTTTTGATAAACGTATATGATAAGAGTAATATAAGCTTGTTGACAGATTTATAAAAATACCAGCTTGCATATTTGATATACTTGCACCAATGCCCATATTTTTACCAATAGCACCGTTGGCTGTTATCGAATTTGTTATAGGTGCTCCGTAAACTCCGATCCATTCATTTCTTGTATTACCATAAAACTCGAAGTTTTCATTTAAACCCGCATAAGCAGGTGAAAGTGAAAATTTATTAACAATATACTGATTGCTTAAGGTTACTTGTTGAGCAGTTGAATTTAGTTGTCCAAAACAAATAGCAATTGTCAGTATAAATAAAATGTATTTAATGTTTTTCATTATTATAAATGTTTATTTTTTGTAATTACTATATGTTAGAATATTAATATTCCCTTTCAAAGTTTCTCTTCCGCATTGAATGTAATAATAGTATGCGCCATCAGGTAGGCTTTTTCCATCATAATATTGACAATTCCAGTCATTATTATAATAATCTGAAGAATATACAATTTCATTCCACATATTGTATATTTCAACTCTACAACCGTTATTACCATTACTTCCATTATTAAAATATGATTGTAAGTTGTTTATGGTAAAGTAATCGTTAACACCATCACCATTTGGGGTAATAATGTTAGATGATACAATTATGTTAGAACCCGTATTATTATTGTTATTATTTGTTTGATAAATATTAATACTTGATGTTCCTGAGCAACCGAAATGATCTGTTACTGTTACGGAATAATGTCCTGCTGTATTTACAGAAATTGTTGGGTTTTGCATTCCTGTTGACCACTGAACATTTCCGCCCTGGCTATTAACAGTAAGCTGAACTTGATTTCCATTACCGTATATAATAGTATCAGATGCCATAATGCTAACAATAGGCAGCGGGTTAATAGCAACATAATTGAATTGACTTGTATCACGACATCCGTTTAAAGAAAAAGCAACTAAGTATGCAGTATAATTTCCGGAATTTTCATAAATATGATTTGGTGATGTTTCGGTTGAAGCATTTCCATCTCCAAATTCCCATAAATAGAAATCTGGTGAAACTATTGATGATGTATTATAAAAGAAAGTTGTTTGACCCATGCAATTGCCTTGCACGTTGAATGATGCATTTGGTGATGGTTTTGAAGTAACTGAAATTTGAGTTGATCCACTACAACCATTACTTACAGTTACATAGTACGTGCCTGATGAATTCACAGTTATTGATTGAGTATTTAAACCATTCGACCAGAAATAAGAGGTATATCCGCTACCTGCATTAAGTGTAGTTGAATTCCCAGAACAAAATGTAGTTGAGCCAGTAATTGTTGGATTGGGTGGAGATGAAACTGTTACAATTATATTGTCAACATTTGTACAACCATTAATATTTGTTCCAGTGACAGTGTATTCAGTCGTATTAGTAGGGTTTGCAGTAACGCTACTTCCTGAAGTTGATGATAATCCTGTTGAAGGAGACCATGAATATGTTAAAGCTCCTGTAACATTTAAAATAGTTTGGTTGCCATTACAAATAGAAACATTATTTCCTGCATTTACTGCAGGTAAAGGATATACGGAAATAGTAATTTGAGCAACGCCTGAACAACCACTTATGTCGCTAACTGTAACATAGTAAGTGCCTCCTGAATTTATAGTTATTGTTTGAGAATTTGCACTTGTACTCCAAACATAACTGTTATAACCAATACCTGCATTTAGTGTTGTATTGCTACCCATACAGAAATTATTTCCAGTGATCGTTGGGGTTAAGCTTGTTCCTTCAGTTACACTTACTGAGTCTATACCTGAGCAACCTCCAATATTTGTAACAGTAACAGAATAGTTTCCTGGAGTATTTACGTTTATCGTTCGAGATACTGAACCATTTGACCAAATGTAAGAATAATAACCCATACCTGCATCTAAAGTGGCTGAACCGCCAGTGCAGAATGAAGTTGAACCAGTAATATTAGGGTTTAGTGATGTAGAAACGGTAACAATTACATTGTCAGTATTTGAACATCCGTTAAGGTCTGTTCCTGTTACATAATAAGTACTTGACATGGTAGGTGATGCTGTAACCGAAGATCCTGTTGTTGCGGAAAGTCCAATAGTAGGTGACCATGAGTATGTTAATGCACCTGTTGCATTTAATATAGTTGATCCTCCTACGCAGATTGTAACATTATTTCCAGCATTTACAGTTGGTAAAGGATTTTCGGTAATATTTATTTGACCTATGCCTGAACATCCTGAACCATCAGTAACTGTTACATAATATGTGCTAGGCATATTTACCGTAATTGTTTGTGAAAACATTGCATTTGACCAACTATAACTTGCGTATCCAGAACCTGCATCAAGTATTGAACTGCTTCCTGTACAAATGTTATTTCCTGTTATTGTTGGAGTTAGTGAAGTACTTATTGTTACTAATACACTAGCTGTACCAGTACAACCACTGGCATTAGTAACAGTAACTGAATAATTTCCAGGAGTTATTACATTAATAGAAGGTGTTATTGAGCCATTTGACCATTGATAATAGGAATAACTGGTGCCAACAATTAATGTTGTTGATCCTCCTATACAAAATGATAGAGGTCCTGTAATGGTTGGGGTAATTGTTGAAGATAATACATTTACAATCATGTTGTCAGTATTAGTGCAGCCATTTACGCTTGTTGCAGTAACGCTATATGTTGTTGTTGCCAGTGGTGAAACAGAATGCGAACTTCCGGCACCAAGCCCGTTATCCCACATATAGTTTACAGGACCTGATCCACTGGCTGTTAATGTTGTTGATCCAGAGCAAATTGTTACATCATTTCCAGCATTAACAATAGGTAATGGATTTACAGTCATGCTAATTAAATTAGATGTTGCAATTGTAGTTGTCATGCAGGTTGTATAATTTGAAGCTGTCATAACACAACTAATAACATCGTTATTTAATAAATTACTACTAGTATATGTTGTGCTATTAAATCCAACAGGTGCTCCATTTAATTTCCACAAATAAGAAGGAGTTCCCTCATTTGTAGGAGTAGCAGTAAAAGTTGCTATTACTCCTGCACAAATTGTATTAATACCCGAAATTGAAACTGTCGGAGTGACTAATGGGTTAACATTCATCATGATAGCGTTTGACGTTGCCGTTGGTAGTGTTATGCATGATAATGAAGATGTTATAATGCAAGTTATAATATCACCATTTGCTAAAGAAGTCTGGGATGTATATAAAGAGTTATCCAAACCGACATTTAAACCATTAATTTGCCATTGGTAAGAAGGGGTTCCGCCGTTTACATGAACTGCATTAAAAGTTGTTGAAGATCCTTCGCAAATAGTTGAATTTCCTGATATAGAAACTGATGGATTTAAAGGTAAGTTTGGATAAACAACAACAGAATCTGTATTTGTACAACCATTGACATCTGTTCCGGTTACGGTATATTGAGTTGTTGTTATTTGTCCTACAAATGAAGTTCCATTAAAAATACCATTATCCCAGACATATGATAATGCCCCACTTCCAGATAAGGTTAAAATTGTGCCATAACATACAGTTTGGTCAGGTCCTGCAGAAACTGTAGGTAAAGCATTAACCAAAATATAACCAGTTTTCGTCATCGCATTGCTACCATCAATATTTGAAACTTGCAATATTACATCGTATATGCCAGGGTTAGTATATATTACTGTTGGATTTTGGTCAGTTGAAGTTATAGGACTACCTCCCATAAAATTCCAGGACCATGTAATAGGTGAATTTGTAGATAAGTCAGTGAAAACAACCGATTGTCCAACACAGATTGTAGTTGAAGATGCACTAAAATTTGCTACTGGTGCCTGTGCGTATGTGTGATTTAATGAAAGAATTAATGCACCTGAAATTATAAGAAGTCGTATTATTTGTTTTTTCATAACCTAAAACTTAATTCAATAATAATTTTTGAAAAGAATCTGAAAATTATAACAATTTATTATAAA
>CAILUD010000163.1 GCA_903837285.1 uncultured Bacteroidota bacterium
ATAATGTTGATTCCCGCTGGGCCAATTTATCAAAACGGTATCAGATGATGTAGGATTAGTTATTGTAGGATCCATTATTCCATTAGGATAAATCCATTCAAAGTTAGTAATGCCATAATCTACATTATTTGGAAGAGGCCAAGTATTTGCAATTAAGTTAAAATTATTTTGAGGACAAGCAGGTGGTGAAATGGTAAGTTGACCACTGGGTATAGGGGCAAAATATAATCTTAAAGAATCACTACTTACACATCCATTATTGTTCTCTTGCCAGATAAAGTCTCGATATTTTATTATTGTGCTAAACACAGTATAATTACCAACACAATACAAACTATCATTAGGATTCAAAGTTTGTTGAGGTCCATTGCTTGTGCCAAAGTGAACATTCACCGGATCTAAAGAATACCAATGACCTATTCCTATTGATGGAATTGCACTCATTTGGTAAGCTAATCCGCAAACAGTATCGGTTTTAATATGCATAGCAGTACCAAATAACCCAGGCCAATAATGTCCACCATTATTTGCAATGGGAGTCTCGCTTAAAAAAACTGTAACAGTATCTGTAGATATGCCTGTTATTGTATTTGTTACCTGCCAAATTAAGTTGTAAATTCCATAAGAATTTCCGGTTATGTTAGCTATAGGTGAGTTTATATTGTCATATGTTATTCCGGTTTGTGGAAGCCAATGATAATTATTATCACCAACATTTAATATCGCATTAAGACTTGCTGACAATTGGTTGCATGTATAAACATCTTCACCTGCATTTGCTAAATTTATTTGTTGAGATTGAACTAATGTTTGAAGTGGTCCTCCTGGTGCAAAACATGCCTGCATTCTTGTTGCCTGATCAGGAGTAAAATTAGCATAAACAATATCGTCAACATAATCCATAAAATTCATAAACATTATACCATTTCCTGAGGAGGTACAAGCATCATAAAGTGGCGAAGACGGAGTTCCGTATGTTTCAAGATCTTGAGGTGGTGTGTCATTACATCCATCATCAGGTGTGCATCCTTGTGAATCTCCCCAAATATGTGAAACATTAAAACAATGTGCCATTTCATGGGTGGCTTGTGATCCATTATCAAATGGAGCTACCGCACCTGTTATGCCAGTATATTCATAATGAATAACTAAACCATATTCTGGGTTTGTAGCAGCGCCTGCTGGCATAAGAGAATATCCACATAATCCATTGCCAAGATCTGCTACCCAAAAATTTAAATATGTGGCTGTTGGCCAGGAATCTAAACCTCCATCTGCATAATGTTTAACTCCGGGATTTATTGCCCATTGGGCTCCTGTGTAATCCCTTCTTTCAATACCCGTAGTTGGATTTCCGTTTGCATCAACACTAGCGATGTAAAATTGAATGTTAGTATTTGCTTTTAAATTAGCTGGAAATGGTCCCATTGAATGAGGGTTTTGACCTGAAAAATCGCGATTTAATGCAGCTACTTGTTCTGTAATTCTTGAATCGGGGAAACTGGCATGTTGAGACGGACTTAAAACTATATGAAAAACTAATGGAATATAAATGATCGATTTTAAAGAATTTCCATTTTGTTTTTTTATGTATTGGTCAATAAACTTTTGCATAGTTTCATTCTGGATTTTCATTTCAGGATTTGATTTAAAAATGGAATCCATAACCTCAACGGTAGCGCATTTTCTGTGATTTGTTTTAATTTGTGAAAAAACAGAACCATTAAAAAAACAAAGGGCTAAAAACAGAACGGATAATTTAATTATGATTTTCATATTTTAGTTGTTAGGTATTTTCTTTAATAAGACAAATATATAATTGTTTTCGTTGTCCGGTTAATAAATTATTTTTTAGGATTTGTCAGGTCGAAAGACCTGACAACAGTTGCGGTTTGCTGTCGAGTCATTCGACCTGACAGCATAAGCTAAATTATTTTTTTATTAATTTATCTCTTCTTATTATTTTATCGTTTTTAGTTTCAATGGTATATATTCCTGAGCAAAGAGAATTTATATCAACTATAGTTTCTATCTGAGAAATAGTTTTTTCGATTAATTTTTTACCTTCAATATTGTATATTGTTAGAGTAATGTTTTCAAGCACATTATTATTTAAAATAACTTTTATAAAATCTGATGCGGGATTAGGGAAATAAGCAAACTCATATTCATCCGTTAAATTTTCTGACACCCCTATGAATCCTGTTGTGTCGGCATATATTCCAAAACCATAATTTTTAGATATAGTGCTTGAATCGACTATAAAATTAACATTGGTATAAATATAATTAGCAGGTGAAAAAACTAAATGGTGTGTTGTTATTTGTGGTAATCCAGGAATTTCGCAAGTCATTCGGTAATTTCCCATTGGAATACCCGACATGGTATATTCGCCCAATGTATTAGTTTTTGCAATAAGCGCTGGTTCGTCAGTTGGTTTATATTGCAAATAAACAAAAGCATCAGCAACGGGTGCATTTGATAAGTCATATCCTACTTTTCCGCTAATGGTTCCACTACCA
Source organism: uncultured Bacteroidota bacterium (assembly GCA_903837285.1). Taxonomy (GTDB): domain Bacteria; phylum Bacteroidota; class Bacteroidia; order Bacteroidales; family GWA2-32-17; genus GWA2-32-17. The sequence goes on from CAILUD010000163.1 coordinate 2,523, forward strand.
CCGTTTGCTGGAGTATATCCATACAATTGGAAATTTAGATTAACAGTATCTTCACAACTTAATGTTACAATTTGAGCGCCACTCCATTCCCATGCGTTATTATAGTATGAATTTGTATAAGGTATAATGTTATTAGGATTTAAAAGATTGGCTTTAACATAAAAATTGCCTGCACCAAAAACTTCAAAATTGAAATCGCCTAAACTAGTTAATGAAACTGTGTCTACGATTAATGCTTCTGTGTTTACCTGAGCTTTATATAAATTAATTTCATATGCCGAATAATCAACTAATGTAGAAGAGCTAAGTTGTCCAATAATTCTCCCCGAAGCCGGTTCATTTAATGTTTGTGAATTTAATATAGAGCTACAACCCCATTGATTTGTTGTAACAAGAGATACATAATGTTGATTCCCGCTGGGCCAATTTATCAAAACGGTATCAGATGATGTAGGATTAGTTATTGTAGGATCCATTATTCCATTAG
>CAILUD010000164.1 GCA_903837285.1 uncultured Bacteroidota bacterium
AACAGCACCAAATGCATGTTTAAGAGAATTAATAACCGCTTCATTTATAATTAATCCGACAGATATAGCCATGTCAACAGAAATAAATATTGGCTCAATTTTAAACTCTAATAATATTTTTGTGCCTTGTTGAGAATTTGACAGTACAACTGCATTACATAAATCGGGTATATATTCTAATAAATTAATCTGCGATATATCATCTTTGCTGTATAGTTTTTGATGAATTAAACTTATTGCATGTATTCTGTCACGCGCTTGCTTAAGCGATTGAGCTGCCTCACTATCTGACATTTTTCTTGCCTGAAGATTTAATAGACTAGACGTTAACTGCAAATTGTTTTTTACACGGTGGTGCATTTCACGAACAAGTACTTCCTTTTCTTTTTCACGTTGTTCGATAATCTTTTTTTGAACTTCTAGCTGCACGTTGCTTTTCTTCAGTAGTCGACCCCAGTTCAATACAGCAAAAACTATTATTAAAATTAATATAATAATAACAATTAATGAGTTTCTAAAATATATTTCCTGAGCATATTTTTCTTTATCAAGCTTTCTTTCAAGCGTTAAACTTTCAATATTTCTTTGCTTTTCAGAGATGTCGTATTTAGTTTGAAGTTCAGCTAGTTTCGAATTATTATTTACATTTATTAATGTATCTTTTAATGCCATGTATTTAACATGATGAAAATATGCTTTTTGAAAATCATTTTGTTTTTCAAAAAGTTTTGATAATTCTCTGTGAAAAGATTGATGATAGTCGCCAGCCCCAAGCTTTTCGGCAAGTAACAGTCCATCCATAAAGTATTTTTCTGCTTCTTCATATTTATTTAACAACATATACGCATCACCAATATTCAAATAACATGGCAATTTTCCATATTCGTCTTTCAGCTTTATTTTTATTTTAAACGATTGATTATAATACTCTAGTGCTTCGGTAATTAATCCCATTTCAGATTTTAATGAACCAATATTAAATAGGGTCTGGCTAACACCTTTCTCGTTGTTATACTTTTTTCTTATCTCTAAAGCCTGAACATACAAAGCATACGCGGTAGTATAATTGTTTTCGAGTTTATTTATTATTCCAATATTGTTAAAAGTTTCTGCCATTCCAAGACTGTCCCTCAAGCCCTCCCTTAATTCAAGTGCTTTTTTATATGCAGATAACGCTTCTGCATTCTTTCCCTCTTTCCAATGAATAATACCAATCTGATTCCAGGCATCCGACCTTCCCTTTGAATTGTTATTCTTTTCATAAATATCTAAAGCATCAACAAAATTATTGAGTGCCTGGGTAATATTACCTTGCTTTGTATATACTTTTCCAGAACCAATAAGCACCTCAGCTTTAATTAAAAGGTTTTTATGATGTTTTAATAACGCCATTGCACTATTGAATGCAATATGCGATTGCCGGAATTCACTTTTTTCATATAAATAATTTCCTAGCTTTATATATGACTGGCAAGAGCTTTCAATATTATTTGTTAGTTCAAATAACAATGCAGATTGTTCGTAACACTGTTTAACTTTTGTTAGACTATCGTATAAAATATAAATTTCCGCTGACTCAGAATACCCTTCAGCAGCCAGATTTTTATTTTTGAGTCTTATTGATAAGTTAGTTGCGTTATTAAAATATTTTAATGCTAAACTCGTATCGTTTTTTAATGCTTCTTTTCCTTTTAATATTAACGACTTAACAATATTAGTTGAATCTGCAGATTGAGCATTTGCATAAAAAGAGACAAGCATGAAAATATAAAGAATGTAGATTTTCCTCATCTCTTTTATTGTATTATACCAAAGCGAAACTATACTTAATCCAATTTTTAAGTCACAACCCACAGTCATCCTGAGGTTCTCGAAGGATTTGCACTCAACCCCCTCACGCATGTTTCGAGAGCCTCAACATGACTCCGTATTTTGGACTAGTTTGTAATTCATTTTGGCACCATAATCTCCTTTATACTAAATAATGCTAATCGGGATTTGTCATCCGTAACAAATTACATATTCCTTCTATACTCCCCTCCTACATCAAATAAAGCATTAGTAATTTGTCCGATAGAACAATATTTACCAACTTCCATAAGCTTATCAAAAATATTTTGATTTTTAACTGCAGCATGTTTTAACTTTTCCAATAATGCAGGAACCTTATCTTCATTTGTTTTATGAAGTTGCTCAAGCATTTCTATCTGATATTGTTTCTCCGATTCAGTAGCACGAATTACCTCTCCTGGTGTAACTGTTGGTGAACCTTTGCTTGACAAAAATGTATTAACACCCATAATTGGTAATTCACCAGAATGTTTTAGAGTTTCATAGTACAATGATTCTTCCTGAATTTTACTTCTTTGATAAGTAGTTTCCATGGCTCCTAAAACGCCACCACGTTCTGTTATACGATCGAATTCTGCCATAACGGCTTCTTCTACCAACTCGGTTAATTCCTCAATTATAAACGCACCTTGTGTTGGATTTTGATTCTTGGCTAAACCTAGCTCATGATTTATTATCATTTGAATTGCAATAGCACGACGAACTGATTCTTCTGTAGGTGTTGTTATAGCTTCATCATAAGCATTTGTGTGTAATGAATTACAGTTATCGTAAATTGCATACAAAGCCTGAAGGGTTGTGCGTATATCATTAAAATCTATTTCCTGTGCATGTAACGAACGACCAGAAGTTTGAATGTGATATTTTAATTGTTGAGAACGAGCATTCCCTTTATATTTCAACTTCATTGCCTTTGCCCAGATAATACGGGCAACTCGACCAATTACAGAAAACTCAATATCAATTCCGTTCGAAAAAAAGAACGAAAGATTTGGAGCAAATTTATCAATATCCATTCCTCTTGATAAATAATACTCAACATATGTAAAACCATTTGAAAGTGTAAAAGCCAATTGTGATATAGGATTTGCACCTGCTTCGGCAATATGATAACCGGAAATTGAAACCGAATAAAAATTGCGAACATTGTTATTTATAAAATACTCCTGCACATCACCCATAAGCTTTAAAGAAAAATCTGTGGAGAAAATACAAGTATTTTGTCCTTGGTCTTCTTTTAAAATATCCGCCTGTACCGTGCCCCTTACAACTGAAATTGTTTCGGCTTTAATTTTTTCGTAAACTTCTCTTGGTAACACCTGATCGCCGGTAACCCCAAGTAACATTAAACCCAAACCTTTATTGCCATCGGGCAAATCTCCCTGATATTTTGGTCTGTCTGTTCCTTTTCTTTTATAAATCTCAGCAATTTTTTTATCAACCTCAGCAGTTAAATTATTTGCAATAATATATTTTTCACAATTCTGATCAATTGCTGCATTCAAGAAATATGCAACCATCATTGGTGCAGGACCATTAATAGTCATTGATACAGAAGTCATCGGATCGGCTAAATCAAAGCCAGAATACAATTTTTTAGCATCATCTAAACATGCAATTGCAACTCCTGAATTTCCAATCTTACCATAAATGTCTGGACGTGTATTCGGATCATTACCATACAAAGTTACTGAATCAAAGGCAGTTGAGAGTCTTTTTGCAGATAATCCACGTGAAACATAATGAAATCTTTTGTTAGTTCGTTCAGGGCCACCCTCTCCAGCGAACATACGCGTTGGATCTTCGCCCTCACGCTTGAAAGGAAACACACCACCCGCATAAGGGAACTCTCCCGGCACGTTTTCTTTTAAATTCCATTTTAAAATATCGCCCCAAGCTTTGTATTTAGGCATTGATATTTTGGGAACAATAGTATGTGAAAGAGTTTCGGTATGAGTTTTAATTTTAATCTCTTTATCGCGAACTTTAAAAATATAATACTCCTGTTTGTATGAATCAACTTTCTTTTCCCAACCTTCAATAATTTTGCGATTATTGTTTTCCAGGTTTTCGTTTATTTCTAAATAAAGATCTTCAAGAGTTTTTAAGAGGCTCTCGTCATTCTTTGATTTTTTAATCGTTTCTATAGTTAATCTTAAACTATAAAGTTTTTGTGCAACTTCTGACTGTTCTTCTGCATTTAAATTATAACCTCTGATTGTATCTGTAATTTCTGATAGGTATCTGATTCTATGAGGAGGAATAATGTAAATTTTTTCGGGGATCTCATCAGTAACTTTTGATGTCAATTTAAAATGCTCTCCCAATTTTTCATTGGCCTTTTCAATAATTGCTTTAAAAAGTTGATTTACTCCAGGATCATTAAATTGTGATGCTATTGTTCCAAACACAGGCATGGTATCAACTTCTTTTTCGAAAAGCTTGTGATTGCGCTGATATTGTTTTTTCACATCCCTAAGCGCATCCATTCCACCACGTTTATCGAATTTGTTAAGTGCAATAATATCTGCAAAATCAAGCATATCAATTTTCTCAAGTTGCGATGCAGCACCATATTCCGGTGTCATTACATATAACGACATATTGCTATGATCGATAATTTCCGTATCTGACTGACCAATACCGGAAGTTTCGAGAATTACTAAATCAAAACCGGCAACTTTACAAATGTTAAGGGCATCTTTAATATATTTTGATAGCGCTAAATTAGACTGACGTGTTGCCATTGAGCGCATATAAACGCGAGGATTATTTATTGAATTCATGCGAATTCTATCTCCTAACAATGCACCACCAGTTTTTCTCTTAGAAGGATCTACACAAATTATTGCAATTTGTTTTTCAGTAAATTCGGCTAAAAATCTTCTTACAAACTCATCAACTAAAGATGATTTTCCAGAACCACCAGTACCTGTAATGCCTAAAACAGGAAGTGTAATGCTTGCCGCAAGTTCATTTATCTTGGTTATTTCTGTCTGAACCTCATCTGGATAATTCTCAACCGCCGAAATTAATTGTGCAATTGAGTGATGGTTTTTATTTTTTATATCTTTTAAATCAGATTTTACATTTTTGCCACAAGGGAAATCAGATTTTTCGAGTAAATCGTTAATCATTCCCTGCAAGCCCATTTCGCGTCCATCATCCGGTGAATAAATTCGAGCAATACCATAATCCTGAAGTTCCTTTATTTCTTCGGGAAGTATAACACCACCACCACCGCCAAAAATT
>CAILUD010000165.1 GCA_903837285.1 uncultured Bacteroidota bacterium
GCAATTAAAATAATGGCTATTGAAGGTTATGGACTAACCGAAACTTCGCCGGTTCTTTCATGTAATTTACCTCATAAGGGCGGTGTAAAATTTGGAACAGTAGGTAAAATATTAGAAAATATTGAAGTTGAAATTGCACCTGATGGTGAAATTATTTCCCGTGGCCCATGTGTAATGTTAGGATATTATAAAGATGAGGCTGCAACAAAGGATGTTATTGATGAAAACGGTTGGTTTCATACAGGCGATATCGGTAAAATTGAAGAGGGCTTTTTAACCATAACAGATCGCAAAAAAGAAATTTTTAAAAACAGTGGGGGAAAATATGTCGCCCCACAGTTAATAGAGAATAAATGTAAAGAATCAAATTTTATTGAGCAGGTATTTATTGTTGGCGAAAACGAAAAATATACTGCTGCGGTAATATCACCTAATTTTAATCATTTGCATTTTTGGGCAGCAAAACACAAACAGCATTTTCGCGATAATCACGAATTAATTTTAAACAAAAAAGTACTTGAGCGAATTCATAAAGAAATTGTTTGTGTAAACGTAAAACTCAGCCCGCACGAACAAATCAAAAAATTCAGACTTACTGCCGACGAATGGACTCCGCAAAGTGGCGAACTTAGTCCTACTTTAAAATTAAGACGTAAAGTGCTTTTTAAGAAATACGACCATTACGTAAAGGAAATGTTTTTGTAACCACAGGCTTTATTCTCCTGCTTTCACATCCTGACTAATAATTTTATACTCGCTTCCTTCTTTCTGAATAATAAAAATTTGTGTCGAATTAATTTTTTCGTTTTCTACTTTATATGTTAAAGATATTGCAGAAGGCTCGCCTTTTAGTTCAACAAATGCACTATCGGTTAAACTATATGAAATTACCTTTCCTATACTTGTTGCTAGTTCTTCTATTTTTTCTGACCTGGTTTGAGTAGCTTCAGAATAAAACTCATCTGTTGAGTAATATTTTTCCGCTTCGTCAAAATTATTTACTTTTAAAGTATTCAGAAAACCTTCAGCACATTTCTTTGCTTTTCCAATCTCTAATTGGTCTGAGGAACAAGCAGAAAACAATAAAACTACAATAATAACCATTAAATTTTTCATAGTTGATGGTGTTGAATTATTATGCAATATACAATAATATGAATATTTAACTATTCATCTGTTTAAAAATATTTAAAACTTAACATTAAATTAATCTCAATATTAAGAAAAGGTAAATTCATTCATCTTACTTTGTAGAATTATAAGAAAGAATAAAAATTATGTTTGGATTAAGTTTGGGTTTATCGATACTACTTGTAGTTGTTATACTTGCGGCTTGTATTTTTGAATTTATTAACGGATTTCACGATACTGCAAATGCAGTAGCCACCGTTATTTATACTCGTTCGTTGACTCCTAAGGTTGCTGTAATCTGGTCGGGTATCTGGAATTTTATTGGCGTTTATTTTGGAGGAATTGCTGTTGCAATGGGAATTGTAAACTTGCTACCCATGGATGCACTTGTAGATCAGAATATTTACCACAGCATTGCAATGATTGCTGCTTTAATTATAACTGCTATTATTTGGAATTTAGCGACTTGGTATTATGGCATACCATGTTCAAGTTCACATACTTTAATTGGTTCAATATTCGGAGTGGGAATAGCTTATATGTTTATTTCTGTTGATGGTAGCGTTGCTCTAAACTGGAAAAAAGTTTCAGATGCAGGGTTATCATTACTTATCTCGCCAATTGTTGGCTTTGGATTAGCTTTAATTTTAATGTTTGTATTTAAAAAAATAATTAAAAAGAAAAGATTTTTTAAACAACCCGACCCCGAAAAAAAACCACCATTCTGGATTAGATTTGTATTAGTTTTAACGAGTACAAGTGTAAGCTTTTCACATGGTTCAAACGACGGACAAAAAGGTGTAGGATTAATAATGATTATTTTAATTGCATTTTTACCCGGTCAATTTGCATTAGATTCTTCAAAAAACACTACAAATATTGACGGAAATCTTGGTCAAATAGGCCATTATCTTAATAAAATTGACACCCTTAAACTTAACGCTGCCGATTATGCTACTTATGCCGATTTAAAATCAAAAATTGCAGTAACCAAAATAGTGCTTGACAAATCACAAGGACCTGAAGAAATTCCCTATTCCGAAAGATTTGGTGTAAGAAAAAACATTTTAGCAATTGCCAAATTAAGTGATGCGTTTTTTAAAAGCAAATCGATAATAAATACAGCCAAAATTAACCTTTCAGAAAAAGAAGCTGATCACTTTAAAAAGAACGTTAAAGAACTTTCGGCATATACAGAATATGCTCCATGGTGGGTAATATTACTAATTTCCATTTCTTTAGGTTTAGGAACCATGATTGGATGGAAAAGAATTGTTGTTACCCTTGGTGAAAAAATTGGAAAATCTAACCTTACTTTTGCACAAGGAACCAGCGCAGGAATTATTGCTGCTGGAACTATTGGCATCTCATCTGGATTAGGATTACCCGTTAGTACTACTCATGTTTTATCATCGGGTATTGCAGGAACAATGGTTTCCGAAGGGGGAATTAAAAACTTACAGGGGGGTACTATAAAAAACATTTTACTTGCATGGGTAATAACTATTCCAGTAACAGTTGTGCTTTCTGGAGGTCTATTTCTTTTGTTTAGATACTTTGTTAAATAATTTAACTGCCACTAATGGCGCAATCCTCTTGTGCCAAAAAAGTTTTTTGCCGTAATTTATACATATCTGAAAAAACTAAATAATCTAAACGGTACTAAATTGTTTTAGTTATTTATTGGGCGTTAAATATTATTGTTTGGTCAATGAAATTTAACGTTTCGTGTAAATTTGTTTTCTGATAATTATTTAACTAGTATCATTGTTCTAATCAACAACATAGACTAAAATGTTTAGATTTTAAAACTAAAATTTTTAGTTCTTTTTTTATTAAAAAAGCTAAATCGATTTAGTAGGTTAAAAAATCAAACAAAACAGAAGTTAATAATTATAAAAACAGACAGATGAAGCCGATTAAAAAAACAAACCTAATAATTATTTTTCTCTTATTTTCAATATCAACTTTCTTGCATAGCCAAACAGTATTAATTTCACCAACTGTTGAAGGTGGTTTTGAAACTGGTGCTACTATTGCTACTAATGGCTGGACTGTGGTTGATGGAACTTCAATATCTTGGTTTACAGGAACTGCTGCTGGTTCACAAGCAGGTACTAAAGCTGCTTTTGTTGGATCTGATGCGTCAACTTATACCGGTTCTACAACTTCTGTAATAAAACATTTTTACAGAGATATTATCATACCTGCTGGTGCAACTCAGGTTTATCTAAATTATTATTTAAAAATGCCGATTATTGATAATGGCTACGATTACTTCTATATTTACATAAATACTACTGCGCAGACTCCAGCGGTAGGAGTACTTCCTGCAGGAAACCAGGTATTTATAAACACGGCAACTTCATATGCTGGCTTTACGGTAATGCCACAAATTGATTTAACTTCTTATGCAGGTTCAACAATTAGATTAGTTTTTACATATGTTACAGATGGTGCTGCGCCTTATGCTAATCCAGCTATTGATAATGTTTCATTAGTTTATACGCCGGCAACTCCAATGGTTTTTACTTCTTGTACAACAACTCAAGCAAATCTGTCTTCCGTTTCTCCAGGATCTACAAATCAAGAAATTATAGGAATTCAAATTGTAACATCAGGAACAACTGGCCCTCTTTCGGCAAGTCAATTTACAGTTAATGCAAATGGCTCTTCAAGTATTAACGATATAAATACAGTAAATACAGCCAAAATATATTATACCGGAACAAATAGCACATTTGCAACTACTACTTTGTTTGGACTGAACACACCTACAATAGCAAATTTTAATATAAACGGAGCTCAGGTACTTTCTTCGGGTACAAATTATTTTTGGTTGGTATACGAAGTTAAAGCAGGTGCTATTGTGGGTAATGTTATAGATGGGCAATGTACTTCTATAAATGTTGGAGGTGCCAGAATTCCAACTGTAACAAATCCCGCAGGGAACAGACCAATTTTTAATGCCTGTTCTCACATAATTCGTCTTACCGATACTTTTGGTGATGGATGGAATGGAGGAACTGTTACTGTTACAGTAAACGGAGCTCCTGTATTATCAAATATAACTTTAGCTGCGGGTTTTGGTCCACTCGATTTTACTTTTTCGGCTTCAACAGGAGATGTAATAAATGTAACCCAAATAGCGCCTGGATCATTTCCTGCCGAAATGCGTGCAGAAGTTATTGCAGGAACAGGTTCTACAATACTTGCAATAACCCAACCTGTATCTTCACCTGGTTCAAGTGTTACAGGTTGCTGCCTGGCTGTTGTGCCTGGTGTTACAACAAATCCTTTTCCTGCTATTGGCGCAACTTTAGTTAATCCATGTAGTCTCGATCTAACCTGGGTTGCTCCAGTAAATACTGGATGTAATGGTGCTGTTTCTTATGATTTATATTTCGGCACTTCTGCAACTCCTCCTTTTCTTATAAATAAAACAACTAATATATATTCTTTATCGAATGCATTGTTAGATAACACAACGTATTATTGGAAAGTTGTTTCTAAAAACAGCGCAGGAATTGCTGTTGGTTCTGTTACCTGGAGTTTTACAACTGGCGTTACGGCAAATCCATATTATTGTTTTTATGGTAATTCATCCAATTATCCTGCAGGTGGTTCAAATTGTGCGCAATTAACTCCTAATCTTGGAAATCAGAATGGTTGTGCGTGGAATAGATCACTTGTATCATTTGCTTCTGCTTTTGATTATTCTGTAAATATGTACTTTGGTGCTGCTGCCGGCGGAGCTGATGGTTGTGCATTTGTATTCCAAAATGCACCTGCGGGAATTAGTCAGTGTGGTAATACGGGTGGACAATTAGGGGCTGGTGGTATTCCAAATGCCGTTGTAATTGAATTTGATACCTATGATAATGATTTTCCTGGTCACGTATATGATATGTCGGTTGACCATACAGCAATTGAAATAGATGGTGATATGCAAGGGCCTGGAGCACCATTAGCGGGACCAGTTCAAGCCGATCCTCTTGATGGATTGTTGGCTGATGGGTTAACGCATACACTTCGCATAACTTGGGATCCGGCAACACAAACAATGCGTGTTTTAGTAGACGGCAGTACAAGGCTATCTTGTGTTTATGATTTTGTGAATAATGTTTTCGGCGGAAATCCTAATGTTTGGTGGGGTTTTACTGCTTCTACCGGTGCTCTCGCAAATCAGCAATATTTTTGTCCAACTGCAATACCTTTACCCGTTTCACTTACAGATTTCTCTGTCGATTGTAAAAACGGAAAACATCAATTAAATTGGTATACAGCTTCCGAAACCAATAATGATTTCTTTACAATTGAAAGATCGTTAGATGGTATAGATTTTATAAAAATTGCAAAAGTGAAAGGAGCCGGAAATTCTAATGAATCGTTAAAATATACATGGAGTGATGAATTACAATTCAATGATATAATGTATTACAGATTATCTCAAACTGATTATGATGGCAAAAGCGAAGTCTTTGGAATACAAAGTGTACAATGTTATAAGGATAAGTCTAGCTTAGCAATTAATCTGGCTTATGCATTAGAGTTCAAAGTGTATGCTGAAATTGAAATTTATGAACCAGGAAATTATAATATTGTAGTTAGAGATATTACAGGCAGAGAACTGTCTTCCATGAATCATTTTTTTGAAAGTGGAACTAATCGTTTAGATATCCTTGCACCAACAATGGGAACTGGAATGTATTTGATTTCTGTAACAAATGACGAACTTTCTGCATTTAGAAAGTTTGTTGCTTATTAAAGTTTGTTATTGTAAGTTGTTGTTTTTTTCAAACTCATTAGGATCTCGCTCTTCGGGAGTTTTTAATCTTGGTGCTTATAACTGTGGATTTAGCTGCGCTGAGAACTTTTTCACGAATACAGTTCGTAATAGTTGTAATCCACACATTACTTCTTAACAATTTGCACCTCATACATCTCGGGCCACCATTTACCTGTTAAAAATAATCTTTTACCTTTCTCGTCCCAGGCAATGCCGTTTAATACATCAACATCGTGATCCTTTATTTTTGTTTTGTCAAGTAGTCCGGTTAAATTTATTTTGCCGGTAACGCAACCGTTATTGGGATTTATAATTACGATCTCGTCGGTTTGATATACATTAGCGTATATTTCACCATTAATTAATTCTAGTTCGTTCAATTGACCTACTGGTCCAACGTTATCATATACTTCAATTCTTTTAATTTCATTAAATGATTCTGGCGATAAAACATATAAAGTATAAGAACCATCGCTCATAATTAAATAGTCATTGTAATTTGTTATACCCCAACCTTCCGTTCCAAAATCAAATTTATTTATCAATTTAAAAGTTTCTTTTTCATATTCATAAGCTACGTGTGATTGCCAAGTAAGCTGGTAAATATGGTTTTTAGAAATTACTATTCCCTCGCCAAAAACATCTTGTGGTAGATTATAGCTTTGTGTTAATTCATTGTTCGCTAATTTATATTTTATTAGCATCGATTCGCCATATTGACCTGTGCCTTCGTATATAAATCCGTTTTCATAAATAAGACCTTGGGTATATGATTTCTGATCGTGAGGATATTTTTTAATAATTTTATATGAATATTGTTGTGGGATAATATTTGATCGAAGAATTATAGAAATACTATTAATAAATTGTTTCCCTTTTACCCATGCAGATATAACAATTCTGTTATTTCCGGCTTTAGCCGAATCGGTTTTTAATTTAAAATTTAGTGATAATATGTCTTTTGTTTTTAAAATTCCATTTAAGGTTACAGTAAAGGAGTCGGGTTTTAAATCACCCGGAATTTCTGAAGCTACTATAATTTCTTGTCCAATAGTTAAGGACTCAAGGTTTTTCGGACTTTTTATTGTTAATTCTGTATTGTTTGATGTAATTTTTGTGCTGTCGTTATTGTTATTTGTTAAATTATTATTATCTCCATCGCACGACCACTGGAATAGTCCGCAACAAATAACAAATAAGATAAGAAAAATAGACTTAGGGGTATTGTTTTTAGCGTATTTGTCTTGCAATGACCTTGAGGTCGTTGCATTAAAAACAAAAAATATATTGGACTTTAGTCCAATACTTCTGTTTAATTTTTTAATTTCCATTCAAAACCTTCTTTAGTGTCTTTAATCTCAATACCTAAGGCAGTGAGTTCGTTTCTTATTCTATCACTTGCAGCAAAATCTTTTCTTTTTTTTGCTTCAATTCTTTCGTTTAATAACAAATCAACTACGGTTGAAAGTATCTCATTTCCTGACGAAGAAGTCTCTGCAACTAATCCCATAATATTAAAAACAAAATCATCAAAAAGTTTTTTGCATTCAGCAATATTTTCGGCATTGAAGGTTTCAGAACCAGCAATAGCAGAATTAATATTTTTAACAGCTTCAAATAAATTTGCAATAACTATAGGTGTATTTAGGTCGTCGTTTAAAGCATCTAAACATTTGTTACGAATATCCTGTATGTTTACTGTTGAATTATCTGAAGATTTTATTTTATCTATATTGTTATAAGCTTCCATCATTCTCTCAAAACCTTTTTCGGCAGCGGTTAGTGCTTCGTTCGAGAAATCAAGTGTGCTTCGATAATGTGCCTGTAGAATAAAAAACCTAACAGTCATTGGACTATATGCTTTTGTTAAAACTGCATGACTTCCCGAAAAAAGTTCTTCAAGAGTAATAAAGTTTCCCAAGGATTTCCCCATTTTCTGACCGTTAATTGTAATCATGTTGTTATGCATCCAGTAGCGTACAGTTTCTTTTCCTGATGCTGCAACTGATTGTGCTATTTCGCATTCGTGATGTGGGAAAAGTAAATCCATTCCTCCGCCATGAATATCGAATTCTTCGCCCAGATATTTTGTGCTCATTGCCGAGCATTCTAAGTGCCATCCTGGAAACCCATCGCCAAAGCGTGATGGCCAGCGCATAATATGTTCGGGTAAAGCTTTTTTCCAGAGTGCAAAATCAAAAGAATTCTTTTTTTCGCTTTGCCCATCAAGATCTCGGGTATTCGAATAAAGATCTTCAAGCACACGACCAGAAAGCTTTCCGTAGTGATATTTTTTTGAGTATGCTTCTACATCAAAATAAACAGAACCGTTTTTTTCGTATGCAAAACCGTTTTTTTCAATTTCCTCAATAAGTTGTAATTGCTCAATAATATGACCAGAAGCACGAGGTTCTATACTTGGCTTTTTTACATTAAGCATATCCATAAAAGTATGATACCTGTCTGTATAATACTGAACAACTTCCATTGGCTCTATTTTCTCAAGCCTTGCTTTTTTTGCGATTTTATCGTCACCTTCATCAGCATCATTTTCTAAATGGCCAACATCTGTTATATTTCTTACGTAACGAACTTTATTACCTAAAAAAACAAGATATCTGAATAAAACATCAAAAGTAATTGCTGGGCGTGCATGACCTAAATGGGGGTCTCCATATACTGTTGGACCACAAACGTAAATTCCAACAAAAGGAGGGTTAAGTGCTATAAATTCTTCTTTCTTTCTGTTTATAGTATTATAAACATGCAATTTTTGACTCATTTCTAATAATTTTTCAACTTATTAAGCCACGAAATTACAAAAACCAAATTAAATAATTTAATAGTGAGAAATTTAAATTATTAAAATTATGTAATTACCTTGGTAGGGTTTGTAAATAATTTTCGTACGATTTAGTATAGTTTTCTAAATGCAATAACATATTCTTAGTCTCATGCATTATTCCAAGATACAACATAGTTGTTCTTGTGTTTATGTCATTTTCTTTGGTGTTGCTAAGTTGAATGACTCTATTGTTATTTAAAAAATTTATCACTGAACTTATTTTTGATTGAACTTCTTGATGTGATAATGCTTCATTGTTAACAGATTCCATTACATATTCGAATAATTCGCAAACCTGCATTTTTAACAATCTAAGATCTTTAATTTGTTTTGTAGGAATTGGATTATGAACATTGTTAACGTGAATAAATGATGGGAGGGTAATATAATTTAAACAATATTCAATTTCTCTTACATAATCGAATATTTGAATTACATAAGAACCAGAAATTTGTAATTCTTTATTCAAGTTCTTATAAATACTTAATGATTGACTTTTGAGTTTTTTGGTTTGTTTATTTAGTAAATTAACATCTTTAGTAAGTTTTTTCAGAATTTTTCTGTCTTCATTTTCAAGCGTTTCAATGGTCTCTTTATAAATAATTGAGATTTGTTTTAAAATTTCCAGAGATTGTCGATTTGTTAATTCGGAAAGCTCTACCGCTGTTTCTGGAAAATACTCTTTGCTTTCATTTATTTCGGCACTTTGTTTTTCAAGATTATTATGTTTAATTTTTGATTTATAGATTATAAAACCTGCAAGCAATAGCATAAATATAACACCGTAGGCACCTCCATAAGTTAAAATTGTTGCAATAATTGCAGCGACTATAAAGGCAATAATTGCGGTAAAAAACCAGCCACCAACAATAGTTAAAACACCTGTTACTCTAAATACTGCCGACTCTCTTCCCCATGCACCATCGGCTAGAGAGGTGCCCATTGCAACCATAAAGGTAACATATGTAGTTGAAAGTGGCAGTTTTAATGAAGTAGCATAAGCAATGAGAATACTTGCAACTACTAAATTTATGGATGCCCTTATTAAATCGAATGATACAGGTAATTTATCATCGAAATTATTGTTTACATTTTCGAATCGTTTATTTAGAAAAGTAAAAAACTTTTCTGGCAAAATTTTCTGTAATCCTTTCTGTAATGTTACAGCCGATTGTACTATTGTGCGGGCAAAAAATGAAGAGCCCCAACGCTCATCACCTTCATCTTGTCTGCTTAATTCTAATGTTGTCTTTACTACAGTTCGGGCTTTTCTAGAAATAAAAATTGTTGCAACCATTATTAATCCTGCAATAATAAGAAGAAAAATATCGGCAGGAATGTCTCCAATAAGTGCTTGCATGTTATATGCCTCTGGAGCAGAACAGGAAGCCTGCCATAACTGAAATGATTTTAGTCCTGCTAAAGGAACTCCAATAAAATTAACAAGATCATTACCTGCAAAACTTAATGCTAATCCAAAAGTTCCGGCAAAAACAACCAACTTAAAAACATTTAATTTAAAAACTAAGTGAAAAATTTGTAACAATATAGAAAGAATTATAAAAGAAATCATTGCAATAGTCCAGGTGTTATCTAAAATCCATGCTTTATCTGCTTTTGTAATAATTGAAGAATCACCTAATCCTTGTAAAACAATAAACAATAAAATTGCAGTTAGGGCAACACCACCAAATATTCCTGATGTTAATTTTATTCTTTTCTTATAGTTAAAAGAAAAAATCATTCGTGTAATAAATTGAACAACAACTCCGGCAATAAATGCAACAATTACAGAAATTAATATCCCCAAAATAATTGCAAGAGCTTTATCAGTGTTAATATAATTACTCAAGTTTGAAATTGAGTCCTGAGTTCTCCCAATTTTAATAACGGAAGCGGCTACAGCGCTACCTAGTAATCCAAAAACTAATGAAACTGTTGTCGATGTAGGTAAGCCAAAAGTGTTAAAAAAGTCAAGAAGCAGAACATCTGCAATCATTACTGCAAGAAAAATCAAAATTATTTCGGAAAACATAAACTGATCTGGATGAAAAATCCCTTTACGGGCAACTTCCATCATTTCTCCCGAAAACATTGCCCCAACAATAATCCCTATTGCTGCAACAATCAATATTAATCTAAAAGACCCTGCTCGGGAACCAACCGCTGGTCCTAAAAAATTTACAGCATCATTTGAGACTCCTACTGTTAAATCAGCAATAGCAAATACCCCTAAAATGATTACCAAAACTAAATAATACCACTCCATTAAAAATATTTTTACAATATTAAAGTATTAGAATTACATAATGAAATATTTAGTTGTTAAGTTTAATTTAAAAAATAAAAAAATAAGTAATAACGATTAACCATACTTTTAATATTTTTGTAAAAAATAATAGCAATTAAGTTATACAGCTAAATATAATAAAACTCGAAAGTTGATATGAAAAAAAATATTATAGCTGTATATTATTCTCAATCCGGGCAATTAAAATCAATAGTTGAACAGTTTACATTGCCATTTATTGAGAATGATTGTAATGTTGAATTTTTGGAAATAAAACCAAAAAAAGATTTTCCTTTTCCATGGTCTGGCAAACAGTTTTTTGATGCAATGCCAGAGAGTGTTATGGGAATTCCTGTTGAAATATATGAACCTGTTTTTAGAAGAGAATCGTATGATTTAATTGTTTTTGCATATCAACCATGGTATTTGTCGCCAAGTATTCCTGCTATTTCAATATTAAAAAATGAAGGATTTAAAAAAATACTCCATAATACTCCAGTAATTACTTTGATAGGTTCGCGAAATATGTGGGTAATGGCGCAGGATGAAATAAAAATTCTTTTAAAAGATGCAGGAGCAATTCTTGTTGGAAATATTGTTTTGCGCGATAAACATCAAAATTTAATTAGTGCAATTACTGTACAGTACTGGATGTTTACAGGCAAGAAAGATAACTGGTTAGGGTTTTTCCCAAAACCTGGAATTACAGATAAAGATATCCTTTCAGCAAAATCTATAGGTGACATAGTACTGGAATCATTTGTGAATAATGATTATAAAGATCTTCAAGAAAAATTAATAAAAACTAAAGCTGTTGAAATACATTCCGATTTATTATTTATTGAATCGCGAGGGCATATGATGTTTGAAATATGGGCTAAAGCAATTCTGAAGAAAAAAAACAGGGTATTATGGATTAATCTTTTTAAATATTATTTAATTATAGTATTATTTGTTTTATCACC
>CAILUD010000166.1 GCA_903837285.1 uncultured Bacteroidota bacterium
CCATATATTTTACAATTTGTTGTATCTGTTCCGTCATCAACAACAAAGTTGTACCATTTATGATATGCAACTGAAACCTGCTGGCTGCAGGCATCTCTGTAATTACTATAATCTGGACCACCTTGCTCCATTTGTGACCATAATGAAGTGTTAAGGTTAGAACCATTAAAATCATCACTAAACACAAGTTGCCAAGCCGGGTCTGTATGTGGATCTTGAGCGAATATTTTTAAATGATTACCCATAAAAGCAAATATACTGAATATCAGTATTAAAATCAACTTTTTCATAATATTATTGTTTTAAGTTGATTATTCTGTTAAAATCATTTTTTTAGTATCAACCTCTTTGCTATTTGAAATAAGACTGTACATATACATGCCGGGTTGCAGTTCGCCTGCATTAATTTCAACATTACCATCACCGCTTGTGTTTATATTGTATGTTTTTATAAGTTTTCCCTGCATATCAAAAATAAGCATAGAAGCTACATTACTTTCACTTGGCAAATAATATCTAATAGTGGTTTTTATTTTAAATGGGTTTGGTACGTTCTGATATAAAGTAGCAGTAGTACTATTATTATTTGTGTTATTAGAACCTTGAGTTTGGTTCATCATTTTTTCTGTTGGTTTTATATTACAACAATTGGTTAACTCTGTTTCGAGTGCAGTTATTTTTTCGTCTTGATCGTTGATTTGAGTTTTAAGTACTTGTATTTCCTGACCTTGTTCTGTAATGGTTGTGTTTAATTCTTGAACGGCTTTTACAAGTGGAACAACAAATTCTGCATAACATAGCGCATAAGTATCATTGTTATTGGTAGGTGCACTAACTATAGAAGAGGTAAATCCGCATTCGTTTTCTGCCTGTTCTACTTCTTGGGCAATAAATCCTGAATGAATAATAGCCATTGAAGCTGAATAATCAACAGAAATATTAGAAATACCATTACCACTACTATCTATAACCTGTGACATATTCTGTTTAATGAAAGAATCAAATGTCTGGGTATTCAATTGATAAGTAACTGGGCGAAGTTTTTTAATAAATTCTAAACCCTTTACGTTTTCGGTTACATTCGTTTTAAACCTTCCATCAGATAAATTTGTCCAGCCAACTTGGCCACCAATTTGTGTAACATTTGTATTTCCAATACGAACACAGCTGCTTGCAGAAACAATCGCGTCATTCCCAATAGCAGTGGAATTGCTTAATCCGGAGGAAGATACATTTGCCGAGTTACCCAACAATGTATTGCCATTTCCTGTAACACTAGCACTTCCTGCACTTTGCCCAATAAAAGTATTGAAATTACCTGTAGTATTTGCAAATCCTGCACTATATCCAACAGTTGTATTGCAGATACCAATATTGTTTGAATACCCGCTTATGGTACCATAAAAGGTATTATAGTGTGCCGATGTGTTCGAATAACCAGCTTTATACCCTGTAAAAGTATTATTCTGTCCGGTTGTATTTGAATAACCTGCCTTATAACCGTAATATGCATCATATCCGGCGGTCGTATTTGTATTTCCTGCCTGAAAACCAGAAAATGTGTTGCTTTCTCCCGATGTTGTACTTACCCCGCATTGGGAACCGTAAAATGTATTTCCGCCAGCAATGTTTGTATAACCTGATCGATAACCTGAAAACGTATTATTTGCTCCAGTAGTGTTTGAGTTACCTGATTGAAAACCTAAAAAAGTATTATTAGCTCCTGTTGTAGTTGTACCCCCATTTGTTGAACCCAAAAAAGTATTATATAAACTATTATCAAATTTTATTAGACCAGCAACTTCTAATAAACTACTTGGCGAAGTAGTTCCAATGCCAACATTTCCACCTTGTGGTTGTAGCGATAAAGTATAGGGTGTATTTCCAATATTATAGTAATTTCCTGACATTACTTGTATTTTGCCTACATTACTCGCTGAATCTTCTGTTAATAAAAGATCAACATCTCCACTTTTTACTGAAATACCTGTTGAATTTGTTTTACCACCATTAATTGTCAATTTTGCGTGAGGCGTTGTTGTTCCAATACCAACATTTCCTGTTGTTGCAACTGTAAACCAATCATAAGTGCCGACACTATGACCTGTGCCGATTTTCATTTTATCTGCATCTGATGAATCAACTCCTATATGCCAACTAGTAACATCACCTCTGTTAAATGCAATAGCAGGGTCACCGACCATTTTTCTTAAAGTGAGTTGCTGTGTTGGGCTTGTTGTTCCAATCCCCACATTTCCACCTGTAATAACCTTTATTTGCGCATTTGCAAAATAAGTAAAAGAAGTTAATGCCAAAATCAAAAATAATTTTTTCATAATTAATTGCTTTTTTATATTTATAAATTCCTAGAATAATCTTTTTATTTTTTCAACTGCACTTGAACTTACTTTTTTACAAATAAAATTAAGCTATTACAAAATTATAATGCAATTTTAGTAAGTGTTTGTAAACTACAAGTGAATATAGTTTATTACAAGTATTTGTGCTTAATAACTAATAAGTTAGTTATTGCAATACGTTATTATAACAATTTAATTAATGAGATTTTACTTAGCACCAAGGTCTGTGTGTCACAGACCTGTTATTGCATTTTTTTTATTGGTGGTCTGTGTGTCACAGACCACGGGAGTAAATCAAAAATGGTCTGTGGGCCACAGACCATAGAGTAGTAAAGAAACAAAAAAGAGGCTTACGCCTCTTTTTTTATTTTTTATAAATCGGTAGTTTAACCACTTTTGCTTTAAGGAGCTTATCGCGCACTTTAACAAAAATTTCTGAATCAACTTTTGAGAATTCAGTTTTCACGTATCCCATACCTATTCCAATTTTCATCATTGGCGATTGTGTGCCTGATGTTACATGTCCGATTTTATTTCCGGCTGCATCACAAATATCGTATTCGTGACGGGGAATACCACGGTCAATCATTTCAAAACCTACTAATTTTGTAGCAGTACCGTTTTTCTTATGCTCTAAGAAAATATCTTTATTAATAAAATTCTTAGCATCAGTGAACTTTGTTATCCAACCTAATCCAGCCTGAATTGGTGAAGTAGTATCGTCGATATCGTTACCATAAAGACAGAAACCCATTTCTAAACGTAAAGTATCGCGTGCAGCTAAACCAATTGGTTTAATTCCAAATTCTTTTCCTGCTTCAAAAACAGCGTCCCATACTTTTTCTGCATCGGCATTTGCAAAATAAATCTCGCAACCACCTGCTCCTGTATAACCTGTTGTTGAGAAAATAACATCTTTAACACCTGCAAAATCTAACTTTTTAAAAGTATAATACTCCATATCAGTTACGGTAGTATTTGTTAATTTTTGCATAGCTTTTAATGCCAGTGGTCCCTGAACTGCAAGCTGCGAAACCTCATCAGATGCATTATATAACACTGCACCCATATCATTCTGAGAATTTATCCAGTTCCAGTCTTTTTCGATATTTGAAGCATTAACAACGAGCAAATATGTTTCAGCATTAACGCGGTATACTAAAAGATCGTCAACTATTCCACCTTTTCCGTTAGGAAAACATGAATACTGAACTTTACCATCAACTAAAACGGACGCATCATTTGATGTAACTTTCTGAATTAAATCCAATGCTTTTGGACCTTTTACCCAAAACTCGCCCATATGCGAAACATCAAAAACACCAATACCGGTTCTAACCGCAACGTGTTCTTCTATATCGCCTGTATATTTTAAAGGCATATAAAAACCAACAAAAGGAACCATTTTAGCTCCTAATTTTTCATGAATGTGCGAAAAAGCTGTACGTTTCATTATATAATTTTTTTAGATTAACAAAAATAGATTTTTAATTATCAAAAAATAGTGATAAAAGGCACATTTTATTTACTTAAGATTTTAAATTCAACACGTCTGTTTTGCTTTTTACCTTCTTCTGTATCATTTGAGGCTATAGGCTGCGAGAATGCATAACCTTTATATTCCATACGATTTTCGGCAATTCCTTTATTAACTAAAAACGCCACAACTGATTTTGCTCTGGCAGTAGATAATCTTGTATTTGTTTCGAGCGAGCTCTGATTATCGGTATGTCCTGAAATTTCAATTCGTATATTAGGATTCTCGACAAGTAAATTATACAAGTTACCAAGTTCAGTTATTGATTCATCTTTGATTCTATCACTTGCATAATCGAAGAACATATTTCTAAGAATTATTTTTGAACCAACCGAAAAGTTTTCGAGTTTAATATCTAATGTTACTTCAGAAAAAGCTGCAGAATCGGAAATATCAAAATTCTCGGAGTGAAATAAATAACCTTTTGATTTGACTGAAATACCATAATTTACGCCTGATGGCAACGATATTAAATATTCTCCAGTAGCAGAATTTGAATAGAATAGTGCAACAAGTTCGTTTTTACTGTTATCTGTTATTTCTATTTCAGCTTCAATTGGAGCCTTTGTATATGCATCTCTAACTTCGCCTTTCACAATAGTTACAGTAGCAATTCCCATTGGAGATTCTTCCTCGGTATAATCAATAAGATAAATATCTTTCTCTCCCATCCCTTCAGGTCTTACTGATGAAAAATAGCCATGCAAACCACTTGCAGACATAGTAAAATAAATATCATCATCGGGTGTATTTATTGGATAACCTATATTTATTGGCTCACTCCAGATTCCATCAGGCTGTAACATAGAGTAAAATATATCATATCCCCCCATTGTTTTATGACCCTTGGAAGAGAAATAAAGCGTTTTGTTATCAGGATGAATAAATACACCTTCTTCATCATATTTAGTATTAATTACACTGCTCAATTTTTGAACATCGCCCCATTTGCCTTTTTTATCTTTTGTTGAACTATAAATATCGCGACCGGTATTTTTATCTCTATCGCTAACAAAATATAAAACATTACCATCAGATGAGATTGTTGCAGAAGATTCTTTAAACTCTGTATTAATTGGTGCAGGCAAAGCATGTGGCTCTATCCATTTATCACCTTTTAGTTTACATGTATAAATATCGCCGCCGTTATCACCTTTATAGATATAAAGCTCTTGCCCATCTGGCGATAAGCCCACCGTAGCCTCATGGTTTTGAGTGTTAATAGGTGCTCCTATATTTTCTGGTGATGACCAACCAGCATCAGTTTTTTTACTAATATAAATATCTTCAAAATAAATTAAATCATTATCATCTCTTTGTCCGCCGGTTGTATTTGCACGTCGTGATGTAAAAATCATTACCTTTTCATCAGCAGAAATAAGCGGACAATAATCAGGAAATTGAGAATTAATTAAATTAAGATTTTCAATTTTACCCTTTACAACAGTATTTGCTAAAATAAAACCATTTTTACATTCTTCAATTTTCTTATTCGCATTTGCTTCAATCTCTGCTTTTAGCTTTTCGTTTTTATTTGCGTTTTTACAAATTATAAATTCTTCTATTGCTTCGTCGAAACGCAATGAGATTTGTAAAGCCAGACCTAATTGAAAATGTATATCATCAGAAACACTTTTATTAAGGTTAAATGCTTTTTGTAAAAAAGCATGAGCTTTATCTTTTTGAATAGAGTTTAAATAACAAACTCCAATTCTATAATTAATTAAGGCATTTTCGGGATTAAAAGCATTAGCTTTTAAATAAAGGTCAAGAGCTAAACTATAACAACATTTACGTTCAACAAAATAATCATTAGCCTTTAAAATATTTTTTAATGCAGTTTTTAAACCTTTAGAATCTTTAGGAAAACTTTCCTTTGTAAACTCAACATTGGTTTGTGCAAACAAATTTGCAGCTATAAAACAAATTGCAAATAATATTACTAATTGTTTTAACATTATATTTAATTTTGAAGAACTTTAAACTCCACCCTTCGGTTTTGCTGACGTCCATCTTCCTTATCATTTGATGCAATTGGTTGTAAATACGCATAACCTTTAAATTCTAACCTTGATTGAGCAATACCCTTTGTTATCAAATAATCGACAACAGCCTTTGCTCGGTTTTCGGATAATTTCTGATTTGTTTGCAATGATCCCTGGTTATCTGTATGTCCAGAAATTTCTATACGGATATTTGGGAAATCGGTAAGCATTTTAACTAAACGATCAAGTTCAGGAAATGACTCTGAACGTAAAGTAGCTTTAGCATAATCGAAGAAAATGTTTTTAAGAATAACTTTTTGTCCGACTGCCATTTTGTTTAAAAGTATGTCCTTTGTTATTTCCTGGTAATTTGTTGCAGCAGGAATATCAAAATTCTCGGAATGGAAAAGATATCCCGTTGATTTAACAGCAATACCATAATTTCGACCAGAAGGCAAGGAAATTAAATAACGACCAGTGGAACTATTTGATGAAGAAATAGAAATAACTTCATTTTTAACATTATCCACAATTTCTATCTGTGCCTCAACGGGATTTAATGTTAAAGCATCTTTTATTGTTCCCTTGAGTATTGTTAGGCGTGTTGTTTTAATTTCAACCTGCTCGGCAATAATGCTCTCAGCCACTGGTTCAACATTTGCCAACAAATTATCTTCGTTTTGCAATACAGGAGTTTTTTCGGGACCGCGGAAAGTAATCATATAAATATCATAATCGCCTTGACCATCATCTCTTGAAGAACTATAATAACCATGTTTACCGCTTGCATTCATAATAAAAAACAAATCATCATCAGGAGTGTTAACAGGGTATCCTAAATTTTCTGGTTTCGACCATGTTCCATCATCACCCAAAGTTGTTTTAAAAATATCAAAACCACCCATAGTATTATGCCCTCTTGAGCTAAAATAAAGAGTACGACCATCGGGGTGCATAAAAACTCCTTCTTCGTCATATTCAGTATTTATATTACTTCCCATATTTTTTGGTTCGGCCCATCTTTCTTTTTCAGCATCCCAATGTGTTTCCCAAAGATCATGTGCACCAAAACCATCAGGACGGTCGCTAATAAAATACATTGTTCTTCCATCAAAAGAAAAAGACGCAGAAGTTTCGTGATAATCTGTATTTATAAACTTTTTTAATGATGCATCACTTGGTGATGTCCATTCTGAACCTTCAAGACTGGAGACAAAAATATCACCATTATTTGTCTTTCCGTTAAATGTAAATAATTGTTGCCCATCTGGTGAAAGACCAACAGTAGCATCATTATTAGTAGTATTTAGTGGCTTGCCAACATTTTTAGCTTTTCCCCATGAATTTCCATCATTATATGAGATATAAATATCTTCAAAAAACAAATTATCTTCAGGATCGCGACCTTCACCATAAGTATCCTCTCTACGAGAAGTAAACATCATCATTGATTCATCGGCAGATATTAGCGGACTGTATTCAGGATAAATAGAGTTTATACTTTGGCCAACATTATCGATAAAAACACGAATAGGATTTTTCACTAAATCTTTTCCAACATTACATTCAACAACTCTTTTATCAATCTCTTTTCTTTTTTCCTGAAGCTCGGAAGGAGCAAGAGAATTTTTGTATTTATTATAAAGCTCAATTGCTTTATCGAACTCAATATTTAAATGATAACCAGAGGCAAGTACCCACATTATATCTGGTGCTACATTTGGGTTTACACTATAAGCTTTTTTGAAATAATCGATACACCTAACACGCTGTATTGATTTTAAATAGCAAATACCAATTTTGTAATTTAAAACTGCATTATTAGGTAATTTCTGTACAATTGGCAAATAAAAATCGAGTGCTCTCCTTAATCCTCCTCTACCAAGCGCATAGAATTCTTCTGCCTGTTTTAAATTATCTTTTGCAACCTTATAATCATCTTTATTAGCAAAATCATCTTTGCTTATTTGAACTTCAATTTCCTGACCTTTTAAAACACCTGCAAATGCGATAAAAACAACAGTCAGTATTATTCCAATTTTTCTCATAATTCTAATCGTTTAATTACATTCTGAAATAAAAACAGAAGCAGCTTTAATTCCAAGTTCATCTGCTTTTTTCCAATCTGCACAAGCTTCTTTTAACATTTTAAGTTCCTCTTTTGCAATACCCCTATTTAAATAAGCATATCCATAGTTTGCATCTTTTTGAATAAGTTTATCAAAATCTTCGATTGCACCTTTATAATCTTTCATTTTTATTTTTGTGGAGCCTAGATTATTATAAGCAGCCAAATAATCATCTTTTAACATTATTGCTTTATTAAAATCTTCGATAGCTCCTTTAAAGTCTTTTTTCTCAAATTTTGCACTTCCACGATTATTATATGCCAAAACATAATCAGATTTAATTTTTATAGCCTGAGAATAAGCATCAATTGCTTCATCAAATTTATCTTTTTTGCGAAGTACACTTCCAAGATTATTATATGTAAAATCCAAATTAGGATCAATCATTAAAGCTTTTCGATAATCACTAATAGATTCATCAAATTTTTCGAGTTTACGATAAGAACTTCCTCTGTCATTATATGCTAAAGCATATCTTGAATCGATTTGTATGGCACCGGTATAATCATCAACTGCTCCTTGAAAATCATCTGTCAAAAACTTTATCATTCCTCTATAATAAAATGCTTTAGCATCTTTTAGTCCTTTGTCAATTGCTAATGTATAATCTAAAATGGCCCCCTGATTATCTTTAAGTTGATGTTTTGCTCTTGCTCTTGAATAATAAGCAGTTATCATTGTTGAGTCATATTTTAAAGTTGCATCAAAATCAGAAATTGCATCTTGTAACATCTTCATTTCAACTTTTACACTACCACGATTAAAATATGCTTTTGCAAAATCAATTTTATAGCCAATAGCTTGAGTAAAATTATTTACGGCATCCTGATAAAGTTTATTTTTATAGTTTTCGATACCTTGATTATATGCCATTTCAGCCTCTTGATTTTCGGCAACAACTAATGTAGTATCACCCTGAACCTGTGCTTTTACGCCAATTGATACACAGAGAAACAATAAAATAAAGGGAAATAAATTTTTCATACACACATTTTTTAATTCAGTTTACGAATAATGTGTGCAATTTAAGAAACTGTTTTGAATTTTAAAAATACAATAAACTAATATGATTTTCAACATTTACCCAATCCTAAATGGAGTGTTGAAAATAAATTAAATCCCTTTAAGGTTGGGCAATTAAATTGATATTACGGTAAATGTATTTATCATCATGTTAACTTAGAATAAAATTCAAAACAGTTTCTAAGTAATTAAAAATAGAAAAACAGTATTTATAAAAGTCCAATCCAGTGGCACTTTATTCTTATTTAATGCAGCTTAACTCAACATATTAATTAATACTTTATTTAAAGGATACCATGAAAGCATATTAATAACTTCAGTAATGTGAACTCGTTTATTATCTTTGTAAGCAACTATCCATGCATCAGTAGTTCCGCAATTTATTTTTTCTTGTTTTGCACTGGAATATTTATCATAATTGCCAATGAGATATTTATACAATCCGTCATGATTTTCTTTTAACACATCCTTTTTACCTGGATAACGCTGATGTAATTCGCTATAAGGAATTTCGCGTCTACATGCACCAACCTGAACTTTAAAAGTAACATTTGAAGCAGTTACAATATTATCAACTTTTGTTTCAGCTTTAACATCCTTATTTGCAACAAGCTCCGTTTTAATTTCATTTACAACATCAGTGTTAACTATTTGTTCTGTTTTAGTTTCATTTACAACATCAGTGTTAACTGTAGGTTCTGTTTTTATTTGTTTTTCTGTTTTTACAGTATCAGTTTTTCCTACATTTACATTTACAAATAAATTTGAAGGTTCTCCATTATCAACGGGCACACGATAATTTTCGGGATTATCGGTTGAATCAGTTTTATTAACTATTGCAACGGGATCTTGAATCATTTCAAAAGAATAAATATCAATTGATCCTACACCATCTTTTCTAACAGCGGAAAAATAACCATGTTCATTTTCTTTTTCACCAAAAACCTGACAATACATTTCATTATCGGGTGAATTTAAAGGATATCCCAAATTCTCGGGTTTTGACCATTTTCCATCTGTTAAGGTTGTTCGAAACATATCAAAACCGCCCATAGTATTATGTCCAGTTGAAGAAAAATATAATGTTTTACCATCTTTAGATAAAGAAACACCTTCTTCGTCATAAATTGTATTTACATCCACTCCAATATTTTCAGGCTCGCTCCAATCACCTTTCTCGTTTAAACGCGAAACAAAAATATCTCTCATTCCAATCGATTTATCAGACCTGTCGCTAACAACGTATAAAATTTTTCCATCATTTGAAATACAAGCAGAAGATTCCTGCGAAGGAGTATTTATTTTTGCTAATGGCTTTGGCGATGACCACACTTCATTCCCATAAGTGTATTCAAATAAATCGCCTCCATTAATAAGTCCTCTATATATAAATAACAACTTGCCATCAAATGACAATCCTACACTAGCATCGTGTGAAGCAGTATTAACATTTCCACTTATTTTCTTTGGTTCAGTCCAGCCACTACCTTCCTTTGTCGATTGATAAACATCTTCATATAATTCTAATTCATTTGGATCAATTTCATTACCAGTACTCCCTTCCCTACGAGATGTAAAAATCATAAGTTTTTCTTCTGCTGTAATTAATGGCGACCCATCTCTATATTTAGAATTTACAATTCCAACATTTTCAATTTTCACTTTAACAGGTGTTAAGACTAACAACTTTCCGTTTTCGCATTCGGTAATTTTTTTTGCAATTTGTTTTGAAATTTCTACTTTATCTGAACCATTATATTCACTATCGAATTTTTTATAATGTTGAATTGCTTCATCAAACTGAAGGCTGTAATTATACCCCTGAGCAATTGCATATTCAATTTTAGTATCAACTGTTGGCTTTAAACTTTGTGCTTTTATAAAATAATTTAACGATAAAGCTTTATCTGATGAATTTAAATAACAAATTCCAATTTTAAAATTTAAAATAGAATTGTTAGGGTTAAAATTATTAGCTTTTAAGTAAAATTCTAATGCTTGTGCATATAACCATTTTTTTTGCTTGACAAATAAATCATCACCTTTCTTCAAGTATGCCTGAGCTTCGTTAAATCCAGCTTCATCGGTAAAGTTCTTTTTCTTAAATTCAATATCTTGTGCTGTAACATTAGTTACAACAAGTAAACTCAAAACAAGAAAACAAATAATACATTTAATCTGAGAATATTTTGTTTTTACAACATCAGCTTTTGATTGCTTAATATTTTTATTCTCAAAACTTTTAATTCTTAAAATACTAGTATAGGCCATTATGTTATAATTTTAGCTATACTAAAGTAGTAATGCGTTAAATGCATCACACAAACGCAGCTCTAAAGTTATTAACTGCTATATGTTAAGAGCCAGTATCTATTAATTACTGATATTGTGAATATTACACTCACAACAATTGTGTTTTATTTGTAATTACTATGAACACAAAATAATTAACAAATAATTTTTTTCCCCTTCAAAATGATAAAAAACTAGTTTAATGAAAATTTACATTTTTTATTAAAAGCAAATTAACATTATGCAAATTAAGTGTTTTACCTAACTAAAATACAGTATAAAAACCTGCTATTCACTTATGTTTTATTTGAATTATATTTCCTATAATTACATAATTTTAAGATCGATTTAAATTTATCAAAAACGCTATCAACTTTTGTAAATGATAATCGTATAAATATCGAAATTGTAAGATTTAAAACCACACATGTCTAACAAATTATTATTCAATATATTATTCGCATTAATTCTGTTTGTAAACATATTTTGTGGCAGTGAAAATATTCAGGCGCAAGAAATTATCCAAAACAAAAAAAAGCTACAAAAACTTGCAAATGAATACTTTGACAACGAAGAATTTAATAAAGCTTTACCATTACTTTTAAAATTAGATAGCTTAATTCCCGACAATTTTGAAATAAAATATGATATTGGTGCATGTTATTTAAATACTCCTTACGAAAAAACGAAAGGAATTCCATTTCTTGAATTTGCTCTTGAAAAAGGCGGCAGTCTTTTGCCAAATGCTGTTTTTTATGATTTAGGTACACTTTACCACATAAATTATCAATTTGATGAAGCAATTACTCAGTTTAAAAGATTTATTGAAATTGCAGAAAAAGACAATTATTTGATAGTAACCGCAAATAGAATGATTACTGTTTGCAAAAACGCTAAAGAAATTCTTGAAAACCCATTATTAACTGAAATTATAAATATAGGGGAACCAGTTAACTCTGAAAACAGTGAAATAAATCCACTTATTTCTGCTGATGAAGGAATAATTTACTATACAAGATCATTTTCTAAATCTTTTGGGGAATTAGATATTGAATTCTTAAAGAAAATATATTACTCAGAATTAAAAAACAAACAATGGCAAGAGCCAATAGAAATTCAAATAGAGAATCCCTTAGGAGTAATGCAAGTTTCGTTAGTAGGCACTTCACCAGATGGAGAGCATTTATTTTTCTCGATTGGTAATGACGTTTCTTCTGATTTATACTTTTGCAGAATTATTGATAATAAATGTAACAACTTCACTAAAATGAGTGAAATTATTAATTCTCCTTTTTGGGAA
>CAILUD010000167.1 GCA_903837285.1 uncultured Bacteroidota bacterium
AATAATATTTATTTTAATGATCAATATAAGATTCATGTTATCAAATTATTGACTTAATAATATTTTTCATTTTAGTTTAGATAATATTTTTTACATAATGAATTTCAGATTTCCGAATTAATTGTATCTTTGCAGTCCGTTTAAAATAAATTAATTTATGCCAGCAAAAATCAGATTAGCAAGACATGGTAAGAAAAGATCGCCGTATTATCACATAGTGATTGCGGACGCACGGGCGCCACGAGATGGCAAGTACATCGAAAGCATTGGCACCTATAATCCAGTTACAAACCCTGCAACTATCGACGTAAATTTCGATAAAGCATTGCAATGGTTACAGAATGGCGCAGTTCCAACAGAAACCTGCCGCGCAATTCTTTCATATACCGGTGTGTATATGAAAAAACATCTTCTAGAAGGCGTTAAAAAAGGCGCATTCGACGAAACAGTTGCCGAAACTCGTTTTAACGATTGGAAACAACAACAATTTAATAAGATTCAAGATAAGAAAAACAGATTAAGCAAAGATGGAATTTCTGAAATTAAATCCCGTCTTGAAGCTGAATCTAAAGTAAAAGATGCAAGAGGTGAAGCAATAGCTAAGAAATTAGCTAAAGCTGCTGAAAAAGCAAAATCTGAAAACGAAGAGGTAGCAGAAGCTGCAGTAGAAGAAGTTCCAACTTCTGAAGCTCCAGAGCAAACTGAGGCATAATCGTTTTTATGTTCAGAGAGAAATGCCGGGAGTTCGGCATTGTGCTAAAAACGCACGGTGTAAAAGGTGAACTTCTTATTAAAACGGTATTTGAAATTTCTGACAATTATGAATTAGCGGAATCAATTTTTCTTGAAATAGAAGGATTATTGGTTCCGTTTTTTATTGAAGAATATTCAGTTTCTTCACATCAGACATTCATAGTAAAGCTTTCGTTTATCGATAATAAAAACAAAGCAGTAAGATTTGTCGACTGCAATGTTTTTATCGAAAAATCTAAATCCAAAACACCAAAAGTTGAATTCTCAACTTCAGATTTAATAGGATTTTCAGTTTTAGATCAGGATGGTAAAGATCTTGGCAAAATTATAGACTTTATGGATATTCCCGGAAATTTTTTGATAACAGTAATGTATGGGAATAAAGAAATACTTGTTCCGTTTAATGAGCATGTTTTAATTGATTTTAATAAGTCGAAAAAGCAAGTCGTTTTAGATGTTCAGGATGGACTTGTAGACTTGTAACACTACCTAACTATATAATTGCAGATATTTAATTATGGATTACGAACAAATAATAGTCCATTTAATTATTTATAAAAATGGAAATTTATAATCCGCAATTATTCATTCCTAATTAATTCCCAACCATGACTTTTATATTTCTTTTTTTACTTAATAATATTATCTTTGTCAGTCAGCCTTTTTATTTAATAAAGATTTATTGTTAAGGCTTTCAGTATTTTGTAATTTTATTTTTTATCAGATAATGAAAGTTGAGGAAAACAAGAAAGTGAATGCTCTGATTTTAGCTGCAGGAAATTCTTCAAGAATGAATGCTCCTAAACCTTTTTTGAACTTTGATCAAACAACAACTTTTATAGAAAAAATTATAACAACCTACCAGCAATTTGGATGTGATGAAATTGTTATTGTTGCAAATACTGAAAGTATAGAAACCATAAGAAAATTTCAAACTGAAAATATTACGATAGTAAAAAACGAAAATTTAGAATTAGAAAGATTTTATTCTGTTATACTGGGTTTTCAAAAAATGAAGGATTGCGATTTTTGTTTTTTACAAGATGCTGATAATCCTTTTATTTCAAAAGATATTCTGACTTATGTTTTTTCTGAAAATTTACCTGATCAATATATAATTCCAAGTTATAAGGGTAAAGGCGGGCATCCTGTTTTATTGCCAGAAAGTATAATAATTGATTTGAAAAAATATCAAAAACAAAATGCAACTTTAAAAGAGTTTTTATCTGAATATAAAAACTATAAACTAGAGATTCCGAATAAAGATATACTTATTAATATTAATACTCCCGAAGATTATAATTTTTATTTTAATTCCTGATTAGAAGAATGAACAAAATATATAACAAAATATCAGAAATATTAAAGTCAAATACAAAGACTGCACTTTGTACCATTATTTCAACTGTTGGTTCTACACCTTTAAAGGCCGGTGCAAAGATGATAGTTTTTGAAGATGGAAGTATTTTTGGTACTATAGGTGGTGGGCATTTAGAGGAAGCAACGATCAAAAATGCGTTAGTTGTTATAAAAAATAAAGAACCTAAATTATTTAAGCATGAATTAAAGGCTCAGCATGAAATGTGTTGTGGCGGATCATTAGAAATATTTATAGAACCAATTATGCAAAAGAAAAAAATGTATTTGTTTGGAGCAGGACATGTGGGGAAGGCTATTGTTAAACATTCTCTTGATTTAGATTTTGATATTACTGTAATTGATAGTCGTGAGGGCATTTTTAATGAATGGACATTTGATGGAGTTGAGAAAATTACCGCTCCTTTTACTCAGGTTCTTCCAACTTTATCATATGATAACAATACATTTATAATTATAACAACCTTTGATCATGCTATAGATAGAGAAGTGCTAGCTTTTTGTATGAAACAACCACATTTTTATTTAGGAATGATCGGGAGTAAAACGAAAGTTGCACGAACCTATGAGATGTTCCAGTCGGAAGGAATTGCGACAAAAGAAGAACTCGAAAAAGTTGATATGCCTTTGGGTATTGATATAAATGCCGAAACTGCTGATGAAATTTCAATTAGTATTATCGCAAAACTTATTAAAGAAAAAAACACACAAGACTAAAATTGTTAAATCAAATTAATGAAACAATTAAGTATAAAGATAAATGGAAAGCAATTTGAAGTTTTAGTTAACGATCATGAAATGCTTTCAACTGTTATTCGCGAGAGAGTTGGACTAACTGGTACTAAAATTGGATGTGAGCAGGGAAGTTGTGGCGCTTGTACTGTTTTGGTGAATAATGAACCTGTGCTAAGTTGTATTACTCCTGCACTTCGTTGTAACAATTCAGAAATAACAACAATTGAAGCCCTTGCTGTTGATGGTAAATTACATAAACTACAAGAAAAATTTGTAGAAAAAGGAGCAGTGCAATGTGGGTTTTGCACACCTGGTATGGTTATGACAGCAATCTGTTTAATTCCAAATCTGGATTTAAAAGCAGGAATGGAAGCTCTAAGGCATCAGATAAAAGAAGGTATTTCTGGTAATTTATGCAGATGTACAGGATATAAAAAAATTATTGACGCAGTTGCTGAATATGCTTTAGAAATTGATAATTCTACATCAAAAATATGTGATGATTCAAAAGGTGCGGTGGGTTTACCACGGCCATATATTGAAGCTGAGAAAAAAGTAAGAGGTGCAGCAGAATATGCTGATGATATTTATACAAGAAATGCTTTGCATTGTAAGTTTTTGCGTAGTATTTATTCTCATGCTAAAATTGAAAGTATAGATACCTCAGAAGCATTAAAATTAGAAGGTGTGCATTATGTTGCAATTGGAAAAGAATTGCCAATAACATTTGGAGTGCTTCCAATTTCTCAGGACGAGAATGCAATTGCTGTAAATAAAGTGCGTTATGCTGGTGAAATTGTTGCTGCTGTTGCTGCTGATACAGAGGAGATAGCAGAGCAAGCATGTAAGCTTATTAAAGTGAAATATTTTCCATTAAAAGAATTTTTGGAAATCGATGAATCTCTAAATGATGTTGGTGAAAACGAAAAAATTCATGAATACGGAAAATTTAATAACAATATTCATAAAAAAGCTGAATTGCGTTTTGGTGATCAGCAACAGGGAATAAAAGAAGCTGATGTAACTTCAAAAATGTTTTTCGAATTTGAGGGAATAAATCATGGTTTTACCGAACCTCATGCAGCAACTGCTTTTTGGGATGAGAATGGTTTAACAATAACTACAGCAACTCAGGTTCCTCATTATTTGCATCGTGCCTTAGCTAAAGTAATGGAGGTCCCACTAAATCGTGTACGAGTTATTAAACCATATCTAGGTGGTGGCTTTGGCGGTAAAAGTGATCCATTTCCACATGAGATTATTGTTTCGCATCTGGCAAGAAAAACAGGAAGACCGATAAGGGTTAGATTAACACGTGAAGAAGTGTTTTTAACAAATCATGGCAGACACCCGTCAAAAATGACCGTTGAAATGGGTATTTCTAATGATGGCGAATTTAAAGTTCTTGATGCTGATGTTGCAATTGATGGAGGTGCTTATGGAAGTTTTGGTGTTGTAACTTCTTATTATAATGGTGTATTGTTACAGGCACCTTATAAATTGAATAATTTTGGTTTTAAAACTTATAGGGTTTATACAAACAAGCCACAATGCGGTGCAATGCGTGGACATGGTGCTGTAAATTCACGTTTTGCTGTTGAATCAATTATTGATGATTTAGCTCACAAAATTAAAGTTGATCCTTGTGAATTAAGATTGAAAAATTTTCTTGATTCAAATACTTTAACTGTTGGACAATATAGAATTACTTCTAATGGTAGTCGTGAAGCATTGTTGAAAGTAATGGAGCAATCTGAATGGAAGAAACGAATTGGTAAATTAGAAACAGGACATGGATTAGGTGCTGCTTGCGGTTTTTTTATTAGTGGAAGTGCATTACCAATTATCTGGAATGAATTACCACAGTCTGTTGTTCATCTAAAACTTGATTTTGATGGCAGAGTGTTAGTAACATCTGGTTCGAGTGATATTGGACAAGGAAGCGATACGATGTTAGCTATTATTGTTTCTGAAGTTTTAGGCATAGGATTAGATAAAATATTTGTTTTAGCTGCTGATACTTTACTTACTCCTGTTGACTTTGGAAGTTATTCAAGCAGGGTGACTTTTATGGCAGGTAATGCAGCTAAGGATGCTGCCGAGAACTTGAAAAATGAAATAATCGAATCTATAACAAAACAAAAAAATATTTCTGCTGATGAACTTAATTTCTCTGGTGATAGAGTATTTAGTAATGATAAAACTATTGATTTACCATGGATTGAAGTTGTAGATATATTAACTGCAAAACGAGGAGCTGTTTGTGTTAGCGGAAAATACATTTCTCCAAAACTGGGAGGTGATTTTAAAGGTGCAGGAGCAGGTTTAAGTCCGTCATATACATTTGGGTCTTGTGTTGCTGAAGTGAATGTTGATACTGAAACCGGATTTGTAAAAGTAATTAATGTGTGGGGTGCTCACGATTGTGGAAAAGCATTAAATCCTCTTGCTGTTGAAGGTCAGCTCGAAGGCTCGTGGCATATGGGAGTTGGGCAGGCAATTAGTGAACAAATGAAATATTATAAAGGTCTGTTGTTAAATAATAATTTTCTTGATTATAAAATTCCTACTTCTATAGATACTCCGGATATTCATGCTAACATTATAGAAACTATTGATCCTGAAGGACCATTTGGCGCAAAAGAAGCAGGTGAGGGAGCTATTCATCCTGTAATTCCGGCTATAGCAAATGCTATATTTAATGCAGTTGGTGTAAGGATAACAAAGTTGCCAATAACTGCAGAGGATATTTTAAAGCAAATGAAGGAGAATAAATTTTTAACAGAAAAAACTATTGTGTAATGGTAGTAGATAAGACATATATAAATGCTTTAAGTATTGAGCAGGCGCATTCAGAAGCAATAAAATGTACGTCTGGTTTCCGTTATATAGCAGGTGGAACAGATGTTATAGTAAATAAATTTCAAGGCAATGATAATGCTGAGATCTTAATTGATCTAACTGGAATAAATGAATTGAAGCAAGTTGTTACAAAAGAAAATAATATTGAAATTGGTGCTTTAGTTCGTTTAGATGATTTGAAAAATTATAAAGTAATTATTGATAATTTTCCTGCATTACTTGAAGCTGCTAATTCAGTTGCTTCACCAGTTATAAGAAAGACTGCAACTCTAGGTGGTAATTTACTTTGCGAAAACAGATGCATTTTTTACAATCAAACTGAGTGGTGGAGAGAATCTGCTGGTCATTGTTTAAAATGTAATGGTAATGT
Source organism: uncultured Bacteroidota bacterium (assembly GCA_903837285.1). Lineage (GTDB taxonomy): Bacteria > Bacteroidota > Bacteroidia > Bacteroidales > GWA2-32-17 > GWA2-32-17. Next base: position 6,098 of record CAILUD010000167.1, read on the forward strand.
TTGTATTGCTTCAGGTGGAAATAAAAATTGTTTTGCAAAATTTGTTTCTGATACTGCGGTCGTTTTAATCAGCATGAATGCAAGTATTGAAGTTTTTGCTGATAACAAGATTTCAGTAATTCCAATCGAAGATATTTATTCTGGCGATGGTATAACACCTCTTAAATTAAGCAAAACCGCTATTGTTAAGTCAATTCATATTCCACTTAATAATGAATATAAGTCTGTATTTAAAAAATTACGCCAACGTGAGACTTTAGAATTTAGTTCTATGACAACAGCTGTAACAATAAATAAAACAGGTAAACTTAAAATTGTTTTAGGTGCTGTTCATGCAAAGCCAATTGTTTATAATGGTAATATTACTGATGATTTTAATGAAATATTGAATGCTTTAATTTCTAACACAAGAATTATTGATAATGATGTTTATTCGAGAGCATACAGAAAGGAAATGATTACTGTTTTTTTACAAAGAAGTTTTAAAGAGTTATCTTTATTAAAATAAATGAAAATGAATTTAGAAAATAAAACTGCAATTGTTACAGGCGGAAGTACTGGAATAGGTGCTGCAATAGCTTTAAAACTCGCTGAATTAGGAGCCAATATAGCAATAGTAGATTGGAAAGAAGAAGCAAATGCTATAATTTCAGAAATTGAAAAATTCGGAAGAAAAGCAGTATTTATTCGTGCAGATGTTTCTAAATTTAATGATGCACAAACTGCAGTTGAGAACATTGTTAAGGAATTTGGAAAAGTAGATATCCTTGTAAATAATGCAGGAATAAATAAGGATGGTGTAATTTGGAAAATGACCGAAGAACAATGGGATAATGTGGTTGATGTTAATCTTAAAGGTTTTTTTAATTATATAAGAGCTGTTTCTCCAATATTTCGTGAGCAACAATCAGGTAAAATTGTAAATATTACTTCAATTAATGGTATGCGTGGAAAATTTGGACAAGCTAATTATTCTGCTGCAAAAGCTGGTATTATTGGCTTAACAAAAACTGTTGCAAAGGAACTTGGCAAATATAATGTTAACGTAAATGCTGTAGCTCCTGGTTTAATTGAAACCGAAATGATGAAAAATGCTGATGAAAGCGTAAGAGCTCAAGCAATGGATGATATAACATTAGGAAGAATTGGTCAGCCTGAGGATATTGCAAATGCAGTTGCATTTTTGTGCAGCGAGCTTGCAAAACATATTACAGGAGACGTTTTAAAGGTAGATGGAGGACAGTACATATAAAAAGTTAAAAGTGACTAAAGTGTCTAAAATTAAAAGTTATAAAGTAAAAAGTTGCAAGGAAGGTTACTTGATTATAGAGTAATTAAGTTATTAAAATATTTTTAGTGAAATTTTGTGTTTTAGTGAATTTGTGGCAAAATAATAAATAAACGAAAATGAATTTAAACGATATAGTTGTTATTTCTGCATGCAGAACAGCCATGGGTAAATTTGGCGGGTCTTTAAAAGATATTGAATCGTATGATTTAGGTGCTGTGGCAATAAAAGGTGCTTTGCAAAGAGCTGGCTTAACCGGAAATCAAATTGATGATGTAATACTTGGTAGTTGTCGTCAGGCGGGTAATGGACCAAACCCTGCACGTACTGCTGCAGTTAGGGGTGGCATAAATCCGTCTGTTCCTGCTATATCATTAAATATGGCGTGTCCATCTGGAATGAGATCTATAGCTTTTGCTTCTCAGGCTATTCGTTTAGGTGAGGCAGAGATTGTTTTAGCCGGTGGTTTTGAAAATATGAGCTCTATTCCATATTTGTTAAAAGGTGCAAGGTGGGAAGGTTTTAAGATGGGAAATAAAACGCTTGAAGATGGCTGGAGTGATAGCATCGATCCACTCATAGGAATGGGTATGGGCGATACAGCAGAAAATCTTTATGATAAATATAAGATTTCGAGAGAGGAACAGGATGAGTATGCAGTACAAAGTCATTTAAAAGCTTCTGCAGCGCAATTGAGTGGTAGATTTAATGATGAAATAGTACCAATAGAAATTCCAGCAACAAAATACACAAATGCAATTGTTTTTGATAAAGATGAAACTATTCGTCATGATATTAATGTTGAAAAAATGGCTAAAATTCCTGCTGCATTTCGTAAAGGAGGAACAGTTTCTGCTGGAAATTCATGTGGGTTAAGCGATGGTGCAACTGCATTAATTGTTACATCCAGACAAAAGGCAAATGAATTAGGTGTTAAGCCATTATTTTCTATTGTGTCATTTGCGCAAACTTCTGTTGAACCTAATGTTATGGGCAAAGGGCCTTCATATTCAATTCCTTTGGCATTGAAAAAAGCAAAAATGGAATTAAGTGATATTGATTTGGTTGAAATAAATGAGGCTTTTGCTATTCAGGTTTTATCAAACCAAAAAGTATTAAAAATTGATAACAATAAGCTAAATGTTAATGGTGGTGCTATAGCATTAGGACATCCAACTGGTATTTCAGGTGCAAGAATTCTTGTTACTGGTTATTATGCTTTAAAAAATCTTGATAAAACATTTTGTGTTGCCAGTATTTGTGGCGGTGGTGGTGTAACAACAGCTATGATTATTGAAAGAGAATTATAAATTTATAAGTTTTTATTTTAATGAAATCTCCAAAGAAATGGAAAATGGCAATTGTTATATGGTTAGCTATTTATCCAACCATAACATTATTGTTCTTATTTGCAGGAAAGTATTTTATGTTAATAGATATATTGCCTTTGCGAACACTTGCTATCACTATCATTATAGTTCCTTTAATGGTTTTTGTTTTATTGCCCACATTGCAAAAAATATTTAAAAACTGGTTAAGTAAATAGTTAAATTTTGAAAATGAAAAAACTGATTAATATAATAATGTTATTTGTTATTATTTTATCAATTTCCTGTAATCAAATTAAAGAAAAACCATTAAAAAGTAATGAAGATACTATTGGTTATTTTTTTAGATATTATGATTCTGACACAGACCAGATAATAAAGCTATCTGAAAAGCATATGCAAGAACTACAAAATGCTATACCTTATTTGACTTTCGATTCTTGTAAAGTTTATAATCCTGATTCATTATATGCGCTTTGTTTGTTGAGATGTGAAGAGCAGCTTGATATAAAAGGATTTACAAGCGAAGTAGGACAGGATGAGTTTTATAAAATTTATTCAATGATTTTAAGGAAAGAGGTTGATAAAAATTTAGTTAATTCTGATACATTAAGAATTGCTTTACAATATATCTTGAACAGTGTTAATAGTATTTTTCAATGTGTGTCGCAAGGTGGAACTATGTATTTTCACATGTCTGAACGAATTTACGGATATACAGAGTGGTATTTGCTGACAGGGATAAATGATAGTTTTAAAAATCAGAATATAGTTAAAGATGGTAAAATCGAAAAACAAATTGCAGAAATTTGTTTTTCATATGAAGAAAATATTTCTAAAGAACAAGTTAATCTTTGTATACATAATTTTTCAGTTTCTAACGATAAATTCAAAAACTGGTTGTTGAGATGCGGGATTGCCTTTGCTGAGAGATACAAATAGTCTGTGATCTGATTTAAGTTTAAAAGATATTAATTTTATATAAAAAAAGTCATGTAAGTTACCCTACATGACTTTAATTGAAAACTTGTTATCTGTTGTTAAACTTTAGCTTTTTGCAATCTTCTCGCAGTTCTATTAGATTTTCCGCGTTTAATTTTTACTTTAGATGCGTACATTAAATCATACATAACTGGGATCATAATTAAAGTGAGGAAAGTTGCGAATGTTAATCCGAAAATAATTGTCCATGCAAGTGGACCAAAGAACATAACATTATCCCCACCAAGATGAATTTTTGGATCGAAATGGCTGAATAAACTTACAAAATCTATATTAAGTCCTATACCCAAAGGTACAAGTCCAATAATAGTTGCACTTGCAGTTAACAATACAGGAGTTATGCGCGTTTTACCAGCCTGAATAATTGCCTCGCGTGTTTTTAAACCACGTTCTTTAAGTACATCGGTAAATTCTACTAATAATATACCATTTCTAACAACTATTCCACCAAGAGCAACAATTCCAAGACCTGTCATAATTATTGAAATTGTCATGTCGAAAAGAATAAATCCCAACAATACTCCAATTATACTAAATATTACCTCTGATAGAATTATCACTGTTTTTCCAAACGAATTAAATTGTGTAATTAAAATAAAGAAAATAAGTAATAATGCTAATATCATAGCTTTTGATAAGAATCCCATAGATTCTTTTTGATCTTCTTGTTCGCCTGTAAGCTTTATTTCAATACCTTCACTTTTACTAAATCCAGGAATTGATTGATTTATTTTAGCTACAATTTCGTTTGCAGTATAACCTGTTGTTACATCAGAAGAAAGTGTAATAACTCGTTTTAAATTATATCTTTTAATTCCACCAAAAGTGTTTTGGTATCTTATTTTTGCAACTGATGAAAGTGGAATACTGCGAAACATTCCTGAACTCATATCACGGTATGTAATGCGATGATTTAACAGTTTGTCAATATTGTCACGTATTTCCTCTGAATATCGTAATTGAACAGGATATTGATCTTCACCTTCACGGAATTTTGTTATTTCTTTTCCAAAAACAGCCGTTCTTAGTTCGCCACCGACTTGACCTGTCATAATTCCTTCACGGTTTGCTCTTTCTCTGTCGATGTCTATTATAATTTCAGGTTTACCTTGTTCAAAGTCAGATTTTAATAATTCAATTCCTTTAATGTTTAAAGAATCAAGATAACGTTTAAAATGTATTGAGGTTTCAATTAGCTCGTCAAGGTTTTCTCCGCTGATTTCAATATTTACAGGCTTACCAGTTGGTGGACCCATCTTACTTTTTTCTACTGAAATTTGTGCGCCCGAAATGTTTTTAACTGATTGAGATAATAAATCTAGATATTCTGAAGTGTTTTCGCCGTTACGTTTTGAGAATTCAACAAAGTTTACTGTAACTTTTCCCTGATTTGGTGTTATTGTTCCAAAATCAAAAGCATTACTTGATGCACCAAGTGCAACATTACTAATAACTGATTCAACAATTTTATTGTCTTTACCAATAACGTCAAAAACTTTTTGCTCAACTATTCTTGTTACCGAATCTGTAACAATTACGCTTGTACCTACAGGCATTTTAACTAAAACAAAAATGTTGCTTGGTTGATTGTCTGGAAAGAAAACAACTTTAGGCTTTTTTATACTAGTTATTACAATAGTTAAAATGAATAAGCCAATTAATCCAAACATTAAATAAGTAGGTCTTCTTTTCGACAATGACCAACGCAAAATGTTTTCATATTTTGTTAGAATTTTAGGCAAAGTGTTTTTTTGGAACTTTAATATCATAAACTGTCCAATAAACATATGGAACAAATATAGTATTGCCATAAAAACTATAAAGTTTCCAATACCCCAAACTTGAAAAATATAGAATGGTAATGATATACATGTTATTATAAGGGTATTTCTTAATATCCTTTTTTTGCTTAATTTATCTTCTTCATTATCATGAGTCATGAAATTAACTGCAAAAACCGGATTAATAATATATGCAACAAAAAGAGATGCAGTAAGTGTAATAATTAAAGTAGCGGGTATAAAGTACATAAAACTACCAACTGTGCCAGGCCAAAATAACAATGGGAAAAATGGTGCTATAGTGGTAAGTGTTCCCGAAAGAATTGGCACGAATACTTCTCCAGCAGCCGTTTTTGCTGCTGTGCTTATGCTCATTTTTCCTTTATGCTGATTAAATATTCTATGTGTGTTTTCAATAACAACAATGGCATCATCAACTACAATTCCCAGCGCAAAAATAAATGAGAACATTACTAGCATATTCATTGTGAAATCAAAACCTGGCATAACAATATATGCAATAGCCATTGATAGAGGAACTGCCAACCCTACAAAAACAGCATTGGTAAGTCCCATAAAGAACATAAGGATAATTGTTACTAAAATAAATCCAATAATAATAGTGTTATTTAAATCGGCAAGTGTATTTCTTGTTAATCTTGATTGCTCGCCTGAAACCGTAATGTTTAAATCTTTTGGAAGTTTTTCTTTTTGAAGATCTTCTATTATTTCTTTAATATTATCACTTGCATCTAATAAATTTTGTCCACCTTTTTTAACAACGTTTAAAGTAATTACATTATTATTGTTTAAACGTGCAAAGCTTTCTTGTTTTTTAAATGAATCTTTAACTTCTGCAATGTCAGATAATTTTAATAAAGCACCTGCACTGCTTTTAAAATTAATGTTTTTTATTGTTTCAATATCTTTAAATTCACCTGTAACTCTAATAGAGCGAGTCATTCCTTGCATATCAATTGTTCCGCCCGAGATAGTCATGTTTTCTACAGAAATAGCTCTTTCAATGTCAGAAAATGTACCGCCTGCCATTTGCATTTTATACATATCAACATTAATCTGAATTTCTCTGGAAAGTGCACCTACAATATCAACACGTGTAATTTCTTTTAACGATTCAATTTTATCCTGAAGAACTTCTGCATATTTTTTTAGTCTATCTAAAGGATAATTGCCAGAAATATTAAGGTACATAATAGGTATTTCTGACATGTCAATTTCTCTTACAGCTGGATCGGCAGGTAAATCGTTAGGAAGTTGTGATTTTGTTTTATCAACAGCATCTTTTACTTTTTGTTTGGCTTCGGCAACATCTATACCCGTATTAAATTCAACTGCAATTGAAGAAAAATCTTGAATGCTGTTACTTGTAATTTTTTTAACCCCACTAATTGATTTTATATTTTTTTCAATTGGCCTTGAAATAAGGCTTTCCATATCATTTGGCGAAGTTCCTGGGTAAATTGTGTTTACTAAAATTGTGGGTATTACAATTTCAGGAAATTGTTCCTTTGGTATTGTGTTATAATTCCAGACTCCAAATAGACATATTATAAATACAAGCACGTAAATGCTCGTTTTATTGTCAATTGCCCAGCTGGTTGGTTTGAATTCTTTTGTTTTATGTAGTTTCATTTTATTACTTGTATTATAAATAAATCTTTTAACTTTTTGAAAATTTATAATTCAATTTTCTGGTTTAACTGTATGTCAAATAAATTTGATGTAAGTAGTATATCGCCTTCACTTAATCCCGAAGTTATTTCTGTTAAACCATTATAGCTAAGTCCTGGTGTTATTGTTTTCTTAGAAACTGTATAACCTTTATCGCTTTTTAATGCAATCCAAACAAATTGAGATTTTGAATCTGTTTGTATAAGGTTTGCAGGTATTACAAAAGCCTCGTTATTTCTATAATCAAGAATATTCATAATTGCAATCATATTTGCTCTGTATTCAATTTCGCCAGGTTTAACATATGATTCAATCTGGAAGGTTCTGTTTATTGGGTTTATGTATTTACTTGTAAAATCAATTTTTGCATCAAAAGTTTTATTGTCTTCCGGGAAAGTTATTTTCACTTCATTTCCTTGTTTTATTTTTATTGAATTTGCTTCTGAAACATCAGCCACAATTTTAACTCTGTTAAAATTAATAACTCTGAATGCTATCATACCAGGAGCCATACTTTGTCCGATTTTAATCGGAGCTTCTTCAATAGTGCCCGAAATAGGAGAAGTGACTTTATACATGTCACCTTGTTCCTTAATTGTTTTAATTTGGTTTTCTATGTTCTCTTTGTTATTTTTTGCTGAAAGATATTGTACTTCACTTCCAATTTTTTGATCCCATAATGCTTTTTGACGATTATATAAATCAGTAAGAAAAACCAATTGTGTGTTAAGTTGATTTAAAGTTTGTGTAACCATTCCAGCATCAAGTTCTGCGAGTATCTGACCTTTTGAAACTTTGTCTCCCTCTTTTACATTAACTTTTGTTACAACACCCATTGCCTGAGATGTTGCAATTACATTTTCTTCTCCGTCAACTTTTCCTGGTACTTCAATATAATGACTGAAAATTGATTTTTTTATTTCTGTAAAAGAAATTTTCGCATTACTAGCTAAAAGTGTGGTATCGCCATTACTTTTAATTTCACTTTCTAAAACTTTAATATCATTGCCAAGTTTTTCATATTCGGCTTTCATTTTTTCGAGCTGGGCTTTTTTATCTCCGCTACATGCAGTAAACATAATAACTGCTGCTATAAGAACTAATAATTTTGTGTTCATTTGTATAATTTGTTTTTATTTTTTACTGTTTAAGATTGATTATTTGTTAATTCAGATTTAGAAGTTTTTCCATCTTTGCCTTAGCATTTAAAAGTTCCATCATTGATGTGAAATAATTTGACATGGACTGAAGATATTGGTTTGAAGCCTGTGTTATTTCAGTACTGGACGATAATCCTTCTTTATATTTAATTATTGTGCGTTTCTGAATTTTATCAGAAAGTCGCATATTTTCTTTGCTGGTTTTAAATTTATCAAGTGCAGACATTAAATCACTTTTTGATTTTTCGTGATCCAATTTTAATCCTTGCGAAGCTTGTTCCTTAGATATTCTGGTTTTATCTAAAGCAATTCTTGCCTGTTGTACTTTTGCATGTTTCATTCCTGAGCTGAAAATTGGAATATTTACCGATAATCCAATCATATCAGGAGCAGTAAAAGAAAGAGAATTCGAGTTGAAATTTTCATTATGTGCATAAAATGCTGCAATATCTGGCAAATAGGTTGATTGATTAAATCTTATATTTAATAATGATAATTTTTCCTGACTTTCTAAAAGTTGAATTTCAGGAGTACTAGAAGACTCAAAAGGTTTTATTGTTATTTCTTGCAAGTTGTTTTCGTCAACAAAATTCTCGATTTTATCTGTTAATTCTATTTTACTTGATAAATCTAAACCCATTTGAAATTTTAATAGATTATAAGCTATTTCAACTTGTCGAGATAACATCATGCGCGAATCATTTAAATTGCTTAATGTTAATTTCATCTGGTCAACATCAGTTTCTTCAATAAAACCCTGAGCATACATTTGCTCCATTTTGTATTTTAATTTCTCAGTATTGAAATAGGTGGAATCTAAAACCTTTTTATTTTCTTCGGCTACTAAAACTAAGTAATATGCACTGGAAACAGATTGTTTTAAATCTTTTTCAGATTTTGTTAAAGCTAATTCCGATAAACTTTTAAATGTTTTTGCAGTTTGTAATCCTACAATATAAGAACCGCTGAAAATAAGCTGAGTTGCAGTAATGTCAAGAGTTGAACCCCATTTTAAATCACTTTCTTTCACAGTTGCTGGAGCTCCAGGGTTTTCCATAGTTCCCCAACCTTGATTTGGTGCTAATACACCTAAAGTTTGATCAACTCCATACATAAATGTACCTATTCCACTTAAACCAGAAAAAGATTTTATAGACTCGGGTACTTTTAGCATATAGGTTGCATTAAGTTTAGCACTTACTTGAGGTAAACCCATTGCTGTTGTTTCCCATATTTTCTTTTTGGCAGATTCTAAATCTAATTGTGCGTTCTTTGTTAGCGGACTATTCTTTATTGCATAATCCTGCGATTCTTTTAAATTTACACGAATAGTACTATCACTTTGTGCAAATGAAAAATTATAAATAGTAATTAACGCTGACGATAAAATAATAATACCAATACTTCTCATTTTCCTGTTTCTTTTTTTATTTTTTCTAATTCCTTTTCTAAAATTTTTATTCCTTCCGGAGTTGCAATTCCTCTAACGTGATAAATAATTAGTTCCTGATGGCAGCTTTTATCAAGTAATTCTTCCATTGTGAAAATTTCTGATTGCTGCATTGTTACTAATCTCGATACATGAAGTCGTGCAATAAATTCAGCATTAAAATCATTTCTGTATACTTTTTCATTGATACCACGATTTAAATTCGAAAGAATATGCGAGTACATTGATTCAAGCGCTTTACTTTTGTGGTTTTCATATACATTGAAATGATATTTCTTTAAATCAAAATCAACATTTGCATTGTAGTTTTTAATTTTTTCGCTGAAGTATCTGTTTATTAAAAATAATTCAAGAATAGCATTTTGGGCATATCCTAAAATTTCGCAAAGGTCTTTAAGTACTTTTTTTCTTTCTAATTCAAATACCTGACTTACCATTTCATCTTTATCAGTGAAATGCTCGTAAAGTGTTTTTTTTGAGATGCCTAGTTCGCGACTTACATCATCCATAGTAACACTCTTAATCCCATATTTAAAATATAGGTTGTAGATTCTGCCGAGTATATTTTCTAATTCTGGATTCATGCCGCAAAATTATATAAAAATTAAACTTTGGAAACTATTTACATGAAAAAAGTTTCCAAAGTTTAACGTTTTTTTGCATTTCATTTTTGTAATAGTTTGATATTGTGTGGTAAAGGTATTTTGTGGAATTATGAATTGAAAATTGATTTTTATAAACGGGCATTTTTCTGTGTTGAATGGCGAAAAAAGGGGGTTGGAAAAATTATGTTAATTTTTAATACAATAATCATAAATCTTAATGGCTAAAACCTATATCTTTGCACCGAATTTTTAAATATAAAAAGATGAAAGCATACGTATTTCCGGGCCAGGGTGCTCAATTTTCAGGAATGGGAAAAGATCTTTATGAATCAAATCCGATTGCAAAAGAAATGTTTGATAAAGCAAATGAAATTCTAGGATTTAGAATTACAGATATTATGTTTGGTGGAACAGATGATGAGTTAAAGCAAACAAAAGTAACTCAACCTGCAATTTTTCTTCACTCGGTTATACTTGCAAAAACTTTAGGAGAAAATTTTAAACCAGAAATGGTTGCTGGTCACTCATTAGGTGAATTTTCGGCTTTGGTAGCAAACGGAACATTATCTTTTGAAGATGGTTTAAGATTGGTTTCTGCACGTGCTCAGGCTATGCAAAAAGCTTGTGAAGCTGAACCTTCAACAATGGCAGCTATTTTAGGCATAGACGATGAAATAGTAGAACAGGTTTGTGCAGAAATTTCTGACGTTGTAGTTCCTGCAAATTATAATAGTCCTGGACAAATTGTAATTTCTGGTTCAGTTGCTGGAATTGATAAAGCTATTGAAGAGCTTACAAAACGTGGTGCAAAACGTGCACTAAAACTTATGGTTGGCGGTGCATTTCATTCACCTTTAATGGAACCTGCAAGAAAAGAATTAGCAGCTGCAATAAGTAATACTCATTTTGCAAATCCAATTTGTCCGGTTTATCAAAATGTAAATGCATTACCGGAAGTAAATCCAGAAAAAATTAAAGAAAATTTAATTGCTCAATTAACTTCACCTGTTCGTTGGACACAGATAGTGAAAAACATGATTGCTGGTGGTGCTTCGTCATTTACTGAAGTTGGTCCTGGTAGCGTACTTCAGGGATTAATTAAAAAGGTTGACAGAGCAATGGCATGTGCTAGTGCATAATAATCTTCGTCACTGCGGACTTGATCCGCAGTCTTAATAAGTATAACAATGTCAGGTCGAAAGACCTGACAGCAATATATAACAAATTATGGAAGAAATTGGAATTGGTTCAAGAATAAAGCATAACACTTTTGGCGTAGGTGTTGTTATTCAGATTAAATACAGTTCTTATACAGTTACCTTTATTGAAGAGGGTATGAAAGAAATTTCTAAAGATTTTTCACATTTTGAAGTTCTTGATAAAACTTTACCTCCAAATGAATTGGTAAGTCTTTTTGATATTGAAAAAAGCTTTATGCAAATTATCCAACGTTATTCTGATATTCAGGAAAATGTTCAGTTGGGTAGCAAATGGACTGGTGGCTCAATGATTTTAAGACCAGGCGATAAAAACCTGAAAGAAAAAGTAATTCCTATTGATGCATTCTTTCATAAAATTGTAATGATTCGTGATAGAATCAGAACGTTAGAACAACGTGTAAATGCAAGTAAACTTAACGATGAAGAAAAAGTAAATATTCAACAATATATTACAAGAATATATGGAAGTTTAACTTCATTTAATGTTTTGTTTAAAAGGACCGAAGATTATTTTATTGGGGATAAGGGAGAATAATACATTAAATTTTATAAATATTTGATATAACAAATGGGAAAAGCGAGGACGCTTTTCCCATTTATTTTTTAATTATATATCAAGCGTCCACGCTTGATATATAATTAAAAATCCTTTACCATTAATTTTGGTTCCATCATTTCGTGAATTGCAAATTTAACTCCTTCGCGACCAACACCAGAATTTTTAACACCACCATAAGGCATCTGGTCAACGCGGAAAGTAGGAACTTCATTAATCATTACTCCGCCGGCTTCAATTTCGTTAAATGCGTAGTTCATTTCGTTTATAGAGTTTGTGAAAACTCCCGCTTGTAAACCATAATCAGAATCATTAACACTATTAACTGCATTTTTAAAATCAGAATATTTTTCAATTGTAACAACAGGCCCAAATATTTCTAGTTTACAAACATTCATTTCTCTTTTGGTATTTGTTAAAATTGTAGGTTCGTATACAGTACCATTTCTTTTTCCACCACATAAAATCTTTGCACCATCTTTTACAGCCTGATGAACCCAATCTTCAACACGAATTGCATTTTCTTCATCAATCATTGCAGAAATGTCTGTGTCTGGTTCTTCTGGTTTACCAATTTTATATTTTTTAATTATTTCGGTGAATTTTGAAATAAACTGATCGAAAATATTTTCGTGAACATATATTCTTTGAATGTGTATGCAAACCTGACCAGAGAATGCAAAGCTTCCAACTGTGCACTTTGCAACGGCTAAATCTACATTAGCAGAATCTGATACAATTACCCCTGCATTACCCCCAAGTTCAAGTGCGATTTTCTTTTTACCACAGTCAGCTTTCATTTTCCATCCAACCTGTGATGAACCTGTAAACGATAACATAGAAAATCTTTCGTCAGTTACTAGTTGCTGACCGGCTTCTCTGTCCATTGGCAAAACAGAGAAAGCACCCTTTGGTAAAGCAGTTTCGTGAATAATTTTTGCTAATTCTAAAGTTGAAAGAGGGGTGGAGCGGGCAGGTTTTATAATAATGCAATTTCCGCTTGCAAGTGCAGGCGCTATTTTGTGTGCAGCAAGATTTAGAGGAAAATTAAAAGGAACTATTCCAGCAATTAATCCAATCGGAAAATATTTTATTATTCCTTCTTTGTTTTTTCCAGCTGGGGTCCAGTCTAAAGACAATAATTCTCCAGGTAATCTTTTTGTTTCTTCTGCAGCAACAATAAAAGTTTGAACAGCACGATCAATTTCGCCCAAAGCATATTTTAATGGTTTACATGCTTCCATGGCTAAAACTAAAGCTAATCTTTGTCGAGATGCTTTTAATTTTTCTGCAATTTCCATTAAAATTTCATAACGGGTATAAGCCGGAAGTTCGCGCATGATTCTTTTTACTGCTTGTGCTTTTTCAATAGCAGTTTCTAATTCTTTTTTTCCTGCAATATATGTTTGAGCAAATTCTTCGTGAGAATAAGAATTGATTATAGGAAGTTTATTTTCGGTTATAATAAACTCACCGCCAACATAAATAGGATAATTTGCAGACATAATAATTAAATTTAAAATTATAATTCAAATTTAGTTTTTTAAATTATTAAAAGTATATTCTGAAACTTAAAAAATTATTATCTTTCAAAATATAATTTTAAATAGATAAGCCTTAAAATATATTATGAGAATTATTAAATATGTTTTTTTAGTTTTAATTATTATGAACTTTGTTAGTGAATTAAAATCTCAGGATTTAATTTATCTTAAAGACTATTCAGATACAATAAAATGTGAGATAATAAAGGACAATATTAAAAATATCGAGTATCGTTTAGCAAATAGTTCAGATAGTTCTATTCATATAATATTAACAAGTGAAATTGAAGGCTATGTTTTATCTCAAAAAAATATTGAAAATATTAATGCAAATTCAGCTGGATATACCTCGAGAGATTCTGTTTTCTTTAAAGGTTTTAATGAGGATAAAGTTTTACCAAAAAAATCTGTTGGTAAATATATTTTTGGCTCAATATTAATGTTTGTTGGTTCTATAATTATTCCTGTAGCTATTATTACTGGTACATCTCAAGAAGATAATGGTGTTTACGATAATCAATTTAGGACTGGGCTTTCGTCTAGGAATGTTACTGGAATTGCTATAGCTACAGTTGGAATTGGGTTTGCTGCATGTGGTGTGCTTATGATTTCTACTGATAAAAAATAATTGAAAAATAAAATGAGTACTATTCAACCATTTTCAGATGAGTATTTTATGCGCGAGGCGCTTAAGGAAGCTAAAAAAGCAGAAATAGAGAATGAAGTTCCAGTTGGAGCTGTAATTGTTTGTAATGAAAAAATTATTGCCAGAACTCATAATTTAACAGAAACTTTGACTGATGTTACAGCGCATGCGGAAATGCAGGCAATAACTTCTGCAGAAAATGCAATAAATGGAAAATTTCTTGAAGAATGCATATTATATGTCACACTTGAGCCTTGTGTTATGTGTGCAGGAGCTTGTTATTGGAGTCGTTTTAAGAGAATTGTTTATGGTGCGTTAGATCCTAAACGTGGAGCTTCATTAGTTGGTAAAAATTTATATCATCCAAAAACGGAAATTGTTGGCGGTGTGTTAGCTACAGAGTGCGGTGAAATTATTTCAGAATTTTTCAGAAAGAAAAGAGAATTAAAATTATAGAATACTTGATATTATTTATAATTTTGATATTCTTCGACCCCTCTGGGGTAGAACGTTGGTAGGAATATATATCTACAAACATTGGACTCCAGAGGAGTCCAACAATAAAAGAATATTGGGAAAAAAATAAAATAAAGAAATAAAATAATTGACAATGGCAAATTCATATTCTAAAATATATATACAAATAGTTTTTGCAGTTAGAAATAGAGAAGCAATGATTGGAGTTGATTGGGAAGAAAGATTATTCCAATATATTACAGGTATAGTTCAAAACAAAGAGCAAAAAATGCTTGCGATAAATGGAATGAAGGATCATATTCATTTTTTTATTGGAATGAAACCAACATGTTGTTTATCTGATTTGATAAGGGAAGTAAAAAAAGCTTCAAATGAATTTATTAATGAGCAAAAATTTACAAAATTTAAATTTCAATGGCAAGAAGGATTTGGAGCTTTTTCATATAGTAATTCAGATATTTCTAAAGTTATTAAATACATAATGAATCAGAAAGAACATCATAAGAAAAAAGCTTTTAGAGAAGAATATTTGGAATTTTTAAAAGTATTTGATGTTGATTATAATGAAAAATATCTTTTTGACTGGGTTGAATAATCTTCGACCCTGAAGGGGTCGTATGTTTGTAGAAAAAAAATGCTACAAACGTTTGACTCCAGAGGAGTCTAACAAACAAAGAATATAAAAACAAAATAATAAAATTGCTGCAAATTGTAATGTAATCTTCGACCCCTCTGGGGTCGTATGTTTGTAGAAATAAAATTCTACAAACGTTTGACTCCAGAGGAGTCAGACAAAAATACGGAACCATAGGAGGATAAAAAGATTTTCTGTTATTCTGATATCGTATTTGTTAAGAAAAATAAAGTTGTTGTATTTGTTGGATATTGCTAAAATAAATCATTATACAATATTTACATATTTTAATTAATTTTGTAAAGTTTTATTTTAGTACAATAATTACTAAATTGCACTAATAAGTGATATTTAATTTTAATAGAAATGAAAAACTTTGATTTTGATCTTAATTTAAATATGGGAAATCAGCCACAAAAAAAAGCAATTTGTGTGTTTTGTTCTTCAAGTGAAGTTTTAGATAATTCGTATTTTGAAGTTGCCAAGCAAATGGGTAAATTAATTGCTGAAAATGGTTTTAATCTGGTGCATGGTGGTGGAATGATTGGTTTAATGGGAGCAATTTCTGAGTCGTCACAGAAATATGGAAGTAAAGTAACCGGAGTTTTACCAGAAAGATTAAACTTAGAAGGAATTGCATCTGAAACTGATGATGAAATTATTATTACAAAAGATATGGCTGATAGAAAAACCGAAATGAGAAAAAGATCTGAAGCGTTTATTGCTTTGCCTGGTGGTTTCGGTACTTTAGAGGAAATATCTGAGGTAATAACTCTAAAACAATTAAAATATCATACTAAGCCTATTGTTATTTTAAATACAAATGAGTTTTATAGTCCGTTAATTCAGATGTTTGAAAAGTTTTATGAGCATTCATTTGCAAAAGTAGAGTATAGAAATCTGTACTTTGTTGCGAAAACACCTGAAGAAGCGATTCAATATATTAATGATTATAAATATGAAGAAGTAAAGGACAAATGGTTCTTTAAGAATTTGTAATAATTTAAATTCTAATTCCGGTAACAGTAATATCATCAACTTGTTCAGAATTTCCAATCCAATCTTTAAAGGTCTTTTCTAGTATTTCCTTTTGAATATTCATTGTTTCATTGAAATTTGATAATAATATTTCCTTAAATTGTTTGTACATAAACTTTTTACCTTTAGGGCCGCCAAATTGGTCTGCAAAACCATCGCTAAATAAGTAAATACAATCGCCCTTTTGTAGAGTTAAATTATGATTTGTAAATGGCTCCATTCTTTCGTGAATTGAAACTGGCATTTTATCTCCTTTGAGTTCAATTAATTTAGAAGTTAGACAATGCACATTCGCATTACTAAGTGTAGGCTCCATCGAAGTGTTTTCTTCATTGTCTTCAACTACGCTCAGACTTACTGAAGAAATAATATAAAGTGGGTTATTTGCTCCTGAGAATTGCATTTCCAGAGTTTCTGTATTAATTGTTATTAATGACATGTCCATGCCATCTTTCTGTTCTCCTTCAATACCCTGCTGTTGCAATGACAGTATAATATTTTGTCGTAATAAGTTTAGAATATTTGAAGCATTAGTTTGTTTTTCTTTTTTAATTATTTCATTTAAAAAAGAAATGCCAAGCATGCTCATAAATGCTCCTGGAACACCATGACCTGTGCAATCGGCAACACAAATAATTATTTTATTGTCAATTTTTGATGCCCAATAAAAATCACCGGAAACAATATTCCGCGGAAGAAATATTGTGAAATACTCATAATTATTTTTTGATAAAACCTCAAGAGAAGGTATCATTGCTGCTTGAATACGTTTAGCATAATGGATACTTGAAGTTTGTTCGTTATGTATTATTTCTATTTGATTTTTTTGAATTGTTACAGTATCTCGTTGTGTTGTGATTTCATCTCGTTGTGATTCGATCTCTTCTTTTTGTTGCTCAAGTTCTTCGTTTTTCTCTTCGATTTCACTTTTTTGTTCAGCAAGAAGAATATTAGCTTTCTTTTTATGTCTATAACTTCTGTAAATAACAATAGACAATAATATCATAAGACCGAATCCAAAGAAATAGAAATTACGATATAACTTTTGTTTTTGAAGCTCAGCATTTGAAGCTAATTCTCTTTTCGAATTTTCAAATTCTATTTTTTCTTGTTTTTTATCATATTCATAATCACTCTCAAGTCTAATCATTTTTTGATTATTTTCTTTTGAGTTGAGGCTATCTTCTAAATTATTAAATAACTCTTTATATTCATAAGCTTTTTTGTAATCGTGGGAGCTGAAATAAATTTTACTTAGTCCTTGGTAAGTTGATAAAATTAATTCATTTGCACCAAGCTCTTTTCCCAGTTTTTCTGATTGTTTGAAATAGAAAATGGCATTTTTAAAATCTTTTATTTCTAAATATAATTCACCAAAACAAACTAGATTATTTAAAATACTAATTTGGTTTCCTATTTCATTTTGAATTTTCAATGATTGTTTAAAACAATCTATAGCTAATTCGAATTTTTTCTGACCTTGATATACTAATCCAATATTAGTTAATGCCTGTCCAATACCGGTAATGTTTCCAACTTCCTCTTTTAATTTCTTGCTTTTATCTAAATAATATAACGCTGTATCGTATTTGTTTAGATGTAAATATGTAACCCCTATGTTGTTATATCCGTCGGCAAGGTTTAGTAAATTATTTTCTGATTTATATATTCCGATTGTTTTAAAATAATAATCTAAAGCTTTGTAATATTTTTTTTGACTTTCAAATATCATCCCGATGTTATTTAAATAATTTACAAGCTTTTCGGAATTGTTAGTTTTTTCTTCAATTTTTAATCCTTTAAAAGTATAATCTAAAGCTTTCTCGAAAATTCCTAAATAATAATAAACAATTCCTATATTTAAATAAGAACTTGCCATATTACTGCTATCTTTTAGCAAAATTGCATAGTTTAAACTTCTAAATTGATAATCTAATGATTGTTGGTAATTGCCCATATAATCATAAACTATTGCAATATTATTTAATGCCGAAGAAATATTACTGGTATCATTTAATTGTTGAGCAATATCTAAACACTTAATATGGTTTTCAATTGCTAAATCATATTTACCTTGTATTTCATATATAATTCCCTTAGTGCTATATGAAATTGCAATTCCCCTTTTATAACTTAATTTTTTTGATAATGTGAGAGCCTTATTAGCCCAAATTGTTGCACTATCAAGATTTGTTGTAGTATATTCATATGCAATAGCACACATTGCAACAACCTTGTCGTTATCATTAGAGCATCTAAAATAATCCTTAAATAATTTGTTTAATGAATTGTTTGAAAAAGTATTGCTGAAAGATAAAACAATGATAAGTGCTGTAAATGAAAATTGTTTTATTTGTTGTTTGGAGAATCTCATTCTGATTATTTTCTTAACTCGAAATTTTTTCCTAGATACAATTTTCTTACTTGTTCATCATCGCTAAGTTCTTCAGCAGTTCCTGCTTTAAATATTTTACCTTCAATAAGTAAATAAGCTCTATCTGTTATTGTAAGTGTTTCGTGCACGTTGTGATCTGTTATCAGAATCCCAATATTTTTTTCTTTCAATTTTGAAACTATCTCTTGAATATCTTCAACAGCAATTGGGTCTACGCCTGCAAAAGGTTCATCTAAAAGTATGAATTTGGGATTTAGAGCAAGCGCACGGGCAATCTCTGTTCGCCTTCTTTCGCCACCTGAAAGTTGAATGCCTAAACTTTTTCTAATTCTGTTTAAACCAAATTCTTCAAGTAGCGTTTCTAATTTTTCTTTTTGATCAGTTTTTGTAAGCTTAGATAATTCAAGTATAGAACGAATATTATCTTCAACTGTCATTTGCCTGAAAACAGATGCTTCCTGCGCTAAATACCCAATTCCCATTTGAGCTCTACGATATACCGGTTCTCTGGTAATCTCTACATCATCTAAAAATATTTTTCCATCGTTTGGTTTTATTAAACCAACAATCATATAAAAAGATGTTGTTTTACCTGCACCGTTTGGTCCTAGTAAACCAACAATTTCTCCTTGGTTTACTTCAATTGATGCCTCTTTAACAACTACTCTAGAACCGTATTTCTTTACTAATTTCTCGGTATATAACTTCATTTTATGATTTTCCATGCATATTGTTTTTAAACTATCCCTTCGTGTAATATATCGTGAATGTGAAGAATTCCATTGTATTTATTGTCTTTGGAAACGACTAATTGTGTTATTTTATTTTTTTCCATTATGTAAAATGCGTTTATTGCCATTTCATCGGGCGAAACCATTTTAGGGGAAACCGACATTATATCTTTTGCAGTTATAGTATTTATGTCGAATTGTTTTTCGAGCATTCTTCTTAAATCTCCATCTGTAATTATTCCAAGTACTTTGTCGTTCTCGTCAACAACAACTGCAGCTCCTAATCGTTTTGAAGAAATTTCGAAAATAACAGTTTTTAAGCTATCGGCTTGTCTCACTTTTGGAGGATTATCGTTTTTAGTTAAATCTTTTACACGCATGTATAGTTTTTTTCCTAGGGTTCCTCCGGGATGATACCTTGCAAAATCCTCTTTAGTGAAACCGTGTTTGTGTAAAAGGCATACCGCTAAAGCATCACATAACACTAGTTGTGCCGTAGTGCTTGAAGTAGGGGCAAGGTTATTTGGACAAGCTTCCTCATCTACAGTTGCCTTTAAGATGAAATCGGCATTTTTTGCCAAGAATGAACTTATGTTGGAAACGATAGCAACAACTTTATTTCCTTGGTTTTTAATGATTGGAATTAGAACCTTAATTTCCGGAGTGTCGCCACTTTTTGAAATGCAAATTACTACATCATCACTTAACACTATTCCTAAATCACCGTGAATGGCATCGGCTGCGTGCATAAAAACTGCTGGCGTGCCTGTACTATTAAGAGTTGCTACTAATTTTTGTGCAATAATTGCACTTTTTCCTATTCCGGTTGCAATAACTCTACCCTTTCCTGAGAAAATGAGATTAACTACTTTCTCAAAATTATTATCAATTAATAATGCTATTTTTTTTATTGCTTCTGCTTCGGCAATAACTGTCTTTATAGCAAGTGCTTTTATATCGTTATTAGTTTCCAATTTTTGTAAGTTTGTCAAAATTATGAAAAAATAATTTGTAGAAGTGATAAAAAATGAATTAACTTTAGGTTGCAAAAATATTTAATTTGACACTAACAGCAAAATTATTCACAGAGAAGGGTAAATAAATGGACAAGACGAAAGAAAATTCACTACATCAACTACTAAAAAAACATTTCGGGTTCGATAATTTTAAAGGAAACCAAGAAGAAATTATAGATAATTTATTAGCAGGAAGAAATTCATTTGTATTATTGCCAACCGGCGGAGGAAAATCATTATGCTATCAACTTCCTGCTATTATAATGGAAGGTACGGCAATTATTATATCTCCTCTTATTGCATTAATGAAAAATCAAGTTGATGCTATAAGAGCATTCAGTAACGAAGATGGAATTGCACATTTTCTTAATTCCTCTTTAAATAAAAGCGAAATTGCAAGAGTTAAAGCAGATGTTGTATCAGGTAAAACAAAAATGTTATATGTTGCTCCTGAGTCTTTAACAAAAGAAGAAAATGTTGAGTTCTTAAAAAAGATTAAAATATCTTTTTACGCAATTGATGAAGCACATTGTATTTCTGAGTGGGGACATGATTTCCGTCCAGAGTATCGCAGAATAAGACCAATTATTGACGAGATTGGTAAGGCTCCTGTAATTGCATTAACTGCAACTGCTACGCCTAAAGTTCAGCACGATATATTAAAAACATTGGTTATTCAGGATGCAAACGTTTTTGTATTCTCGTTTAATAGAGCAAATCTTTATTATGAGATTCGACCAAAAATTGGTGCAACCAAAGAAATTATAAGGTTTATAAAAAATAATGAAGGGAAATCAGGAATTATTTATTGTTTAAGTCGTAAAAAAGTAGAAGAATTAGCTGAGCAATTAGTTGCAAACGGAATAAAAGCATTGCCATATCATGCGGGATTAGACTCAAATACCCGTGTAAATAATCAGGATGCTTTTTTAATGGAAATGTGTGATGTTATTGTTGCTACTATTGCTTTTGGGATGGGTATAGATAAGCCTGATGTGCGATTTGTTATACACTACGATATGCCTAAAAGTCTTGAAGGGTATTATCAGGAAACCGGACGGTCTGGTCGTGATGGAGGTGAAGGGCAATGCATTGCCTTTTATAGTTATGATGATATTCAAAAGCTCGAAAAATTTATGCAGGGCAAACCTGTTTCGGAGCAAGAAATTGGAAAACAATTGCTTTTCGAAACCGTATCATATGCAGAATCTTCTGTTTGCCGTCGTAGATTACTTTTACACTATTTTGGTGAAGAATATAAACGCGATAACTGCGAGAATTGTGATAATTGTTTAAATCCAAAAGTTCAGTTCGATGGAAGTGAGTTTATTGTTACAGCATTGCAATGTATTATTGAAGTACAGGAAAAATTTAAAGCAGAACACATTTCTGATATACTATGCGGAAATGCAACATCATCAATAAAAACTTATAATCATCATCATATTGAATCTTTTGGAACAGGAAGTGATGAAAATAAAAAATATTGGCTGGCTGTTTTAAGGCAAGCTCTGATAAAGAAATTTATCATAAAAGATATTGAAAATTATGGTTTATTAAGTGTTAGTGCGGAAGGTAGGAAATATATGGAAGAACCATATGAGATTATGCTAATGCGCGACCATGAATATGAACAAGGCGAAGATGATGATATGCCTAAGGGACAAGTTGGCGATAATGCATCTGACCCTATACTTTTTGCAATGCTTAAAGATTTAAGAAAACAAATTGCAAAAAAGAGTAATTTACCTCCTTTTGTTATTTTTCAGGATCCATCTTTAGAGGAGATGGCGATTCAATATCCAATCAAAATGGATGAAATGAAAAATATTGTTGGAGTTGGCGCAGGAAAGGCACAGCGATATGGACAACCTTTTATTGATTTAATTCTGACTTATGTTAACGAAAACGAGATAGAGCGACCACAGGATATGGTCGTAAAATCTGTAATTAATAAAAGCAGTTTAAAAGTTTTTATAATTCAAAGTATTGATAGAAAAATTCCTCTTGATGATATTTGTAATGCTAAAGGGATTGAATTTGAAAGTCTGTTGGATGAGTTGGAAGCAATAGTATATTCAGGAACAAAAGTAAATTTGTCTTATACGATTTCTCAATCAATTGATGATGAAAAACAATCTGAATTATATGATTATTTTCAGAATGCAGATACAGATACTCTGGAAGCAGCAATAAAAGAGCTTGGAGAAGATGATTACTCAATGGAGGAAATCAGATTGATGAGGTTGAAGTTTATATCAGAAATGGGAAATTAATTAGAATTAAAATAGTTTGTAGCAAATAATATATGGCAAACGAGATTCTTAATATTGAAAATGTTTCTAAACGCTACGGAAATATTGAAGCGTTGAAAGAACTTTCTTTATCCATACATGCAGGTCAGGTGTTCGGAATTTTAGGCCCTAATGGAAGTGGTAAGACAACTACATTGTCAATTGTTATGGGAATTATTCATTCCGATAGCGGCAACTTTTCGTGGTTTGAAAATGTTTATAATAACGATTACAAAAAAAGAATAGGTTCTTTAATCGAGACACCAAATTTTTACCCATATTTAACAGCACAAAAAAATCTTTCAATTACTGCTAAAATAAAAGGTATACCCGAGTCGGATATAGCAAGGGTTTTAACTTTAACCGGATTATACGAAAGAAAAGATTATCGTTTCGATTCTTTTTCGCTTGGTATGAAGCAACGGCTTGCATTATCAGGTGCTTTGTTAGGAGACCCTGAAGTTCTTGTTCTTGATGAACCTGCAAATGGCCTCGATCCGCAAGGAATTGCAGATATTAGAGAAATAATTAAAGAGCAGGCAGCTATGGGTAAAACCATAATTGTTGCCAGTCATATTTTAGATGAAGTTGAAAAAGTATGTACACATGCTGCTATTCTTAAAAAAGGAAAGTTATTAAAATGCGGAAAAGTACATGAACTATTATCAAATAATGAACAGATATTTCTTTCGTCGGATAGAAACTCTGATTTGTTTGAATTTCTTGTTCGTGCAGGTGTTTGTAAAAATGTTACAACAATAGAAAAAGGTATTTTGATTGATGTTCAGCAGCCTTTTGATTCGGCTTATATTAATAAATTGGCTTTCGAAAATGGTTTTATGCTAAATGCAATTGAAACAAGAAATCAAAGTCTTGAAGAACAATTTTTAGAATTAGTAAACAAATGAAACGATTACTTCAGATAGAATTTATTAAGTTAGTAACTTATACTGGCTTTTGGATACCTGCTATATTTTGGGCTCTTTTATTTGTTTTATGTTTGTTTCTAGGAACTCAAATAAGTGTTAATATTCCAGGATTAGATAGCGGTACTTTTTTTAGGTTTCCTGCACTTTGGAACACCACTACATGGTTAGCCAGTTGGTTTAATTTGATTCTTGCAATTATATCTATGATTTTTATTTGCAATGAGTTTTCATATAAAACATTTCGTCAGCATGTAATAGATGGATTATCTAGAACAGAATTATTTTTTGGAAAAGTATATTTAATGTTTGTTTTTGCATTTGTTGGATTTGTGCTTGTTGTTGCATCAACTCTTATTTTGGGTATATTTTATAATAATGCTGAAACATGGCCTTTAATAATGGATACAATATATTTGCCTTTTGTGTACTTTATTCAAGCATTTGCATATATGGCTTTTGCAATGATGATAGCACTTCTAGTGAAAAATATTGGCCTATCAATACTTGCATTTTTTGGCTACTTTGTATTCTTTGAGCCAATTGTTAGAAATTTTTTCCCAGAAAATATTCTGATGTTTTTCCCAATGAAAGTGATTTCTAATCTAACTCCTGCTCCAGATGTTTTTCAGGTTTCAACTAATGCACAATTTACTACCACTATTAATGGGCAAATAGTAGATAATGCTCCCGCAGCTTCTTTTGAAATGCCATTATGGGGTAATTCTTTAGTTGCTGTTGGGTATATTGCATTGTTCTTAACAATATCCTGGTATATTTTAAAAAATAAAAAATTGTAGAGAGACCTAACAGGTCTCAAAGACACGTTAGGTCTTTAAATTTTAAAAAATGGAATCAATAAAAATGGTTGACCTGAAAGGTCAATATATCAAAATAAAAGTTGAAATTGATAATGCTATAGCAAGCGTTATTGATGATACTTCATTTATTAAAGGTGAACAGGTAACGCTATTTGAGAAAGAACTTGCGGAATATGCAGGCTCAAAGCATGTTATTACATGCGGCAATGGAACAGATGCATTGCAAATTGCAATGATGGCGTTAGATTTTAAACCTGGTGACGAGGTAATAACTGCCGATTTTACTTTTATTGCAACTGCCGAGGTAATCGCTTTAATGGGGCTTACACCCGTTTTAGTTGACGTTGACCCTGAAACTTTTTTAATAACTCCGGAGAATATAGAAAAAGCCGTTACTTCAAAAACTAAAGCAATAGTGCCTGTTCATTTGTTTGGGCAATGTGCAGAGATGGAAGCTATAATGCAAATTGCAAAGAAGTATAATCTTTATGTTATTGAAGATTTAGCCCAGGCAAATGGAAGTAATTATATTTTTAATAATAGTCAAACTAAGAAAGCAGGGTCTATAGGTCATATTGGTTGTACTTCATTTTTTCCATCAAAAAATCTTGGTTGTTTTGGTGATGGTGGTGCGTTAATGACAAATGATGATGAGCTTGCAAAGAAAATTCGTTCTATAACAAATCACGGAATGACTGTTCGTTATTATCATGATAATATTGGAATAAATTCCAGATTAGATACTATTCAGGCTGCAATTTTAAGAGTTAAACTAAAATATCTTGATGAATATAATAAAGCAAGAAATATTGTTGCAAGTTATTACGATAAAGCATTTGAAAATATTTCATGGTTAAAAATTCCCAAACGAACAGATTGGTCAGATCATATTTTTCATCAATATACACTATTGGTTGAAGATGGTAAGCGCGATATGCTTCAAAAGTATTTGCAGCAAAAAAATATTCCAAGCATGATTTATTATCCAGTTCCAATTCACCGTCAAAAGGCATACAGTGAATATGGGTTTAAAGATGAGGATTTTTCTGTTACCGAAATGCTTTCGGGCAAAGTGTTATCTTTGCCAATGCATACAGAAATGACTGAAGAACAATTGAAATATATTACAAACAGCGTTACAGAGTTTAAATTCTAATTCCTAAAACTGTAATGTCGTCAATTTGTTTGTGGTTACCTTTCCAGTCATAAAAAGTTTTACTTAAAATTTCAGATTGTTCATTCATTGGTTTATTATGCATATTTATTAGCAAATCTTTAAACTGATTAGCTTTATATTTTTTATAATCACTTCCTCCAAACTGATCTTTAAGACCATCGCTGGCTAAATACAAGCAATCACCTTTTTGTAGTTGTATAATGTTATTCGTAAATGAATTCATTTTAAGATATATCGAAACCGGCATTCTGTCGCCTTTAAGTTCATAAAGCTTATTTGTTATGCTGAGCACATTCGCGTTACTCAGTGCAGGCTCCGTCGAAGCATCTATTATAGATTTTGCTGCGCAAGAAAGAAGTTCTTCACTTTCTTTCAGAATGACAGAACTGATTATGTATACAGGATTATTAGCGCCGGCAAATTGCATTTCGTAGGTTTCAGTATTGATAGCACAAAGACACATATCCATACCATCTTTTTGTTCTCCGCTAACTCCTTTTTGTTTAAGAGCGTCAATTATAGAAAATCTTAATTGATCTAATACATGTGAAGCTTGCCTTATTTCTTTTTTTCTAACAATCTCGTTCAAAAATGAAATTCCAAGCATACTCATAAAAGCACCTGGCACACCGTGCCCTGTACAATCTGCAACTGTAACAATAAGCCATTCATCTATTCTTGTTGCCCAGTAAAAATCTCCCGAAACAATATCTTTTGGTTTAAAAAAAATAAAATGTTCTCCAAGTATATCATTTGCATATTTACCGGTTGGTAACAAAGCATTTTGAATACGTTTAGCGTATGTAATACTATCTGTTATTTCCTGTTTTTGTTCTGATAATAATTCGTTTTGTTCTGATAATCTATCACGCTGTGTTTCAATTTCATCGCGTTGAGCTGATATTTCTTCGTTTTGTGAATTTAATTCGCAATTTTTCTCATCAACAATAAATTTTTGTTTTTCAATTATTGCTTTTTGTTTTCGTGTTATTTTAAGAGATATGAAAATATAAAATGCGAATAAAATAACCAGTAACAAAACGCATGATACAAGAATAAGTATAAGTTGTTGTCTGCTTTTGTATGCATTTGCAACTGCATCTTTTTTGTCTTGCTCTGCTTTTAGTGCAGATTGTTTTTTGTCAAAATCAAAATTCATTTCTTTACGTGTAATCTCTTGATTTTTATCCGTATTAAATAATGAATCTTTAGCAACCATTGCTTTTTTGTAATATTGTAATGCTAATTCAGGTTTTCCCGATTTGTAGTATAAATCGCTTAGTTCAATATTAAATTCTTTTATTGCCAGTAAATAGTTAATACTATCTGCTCCTACAAGAGCTTTTTTTAAATAGATTTCAGCATCAGAATAATTTTTAGTTAAAGTATATAAAGAGCCAATATTTCCCTCTAAAACAGAAAAATTGCTTTTGTCATTTATTTCTTCAGCAATTTTTAAAGCTTTGAGATAATATTCTAGAGCTTTTGGAAAATCTTTTTGTACTTTATATAATTCTCCAATATTTATATAGTTTGTTTCTATGCAGCTTTTATCGTCGATTTCTTCAGCAATTTTCAGGGCTTTTAGATAATACTCAAGTGCCTTTTTATAGTCTTTTTGTATGTCATAAATAATCCCAATGTTACCAAGAATAGAAGAGATTTTAATCTTATTATTTATTTCTTCTGCAATTTTCAGAGCTTTTAAATAATAGTCAAGTGCTTTTGAATAATTACCTTGATATTTATAAATAATGCCAATGTTGCCAAGATTTGTACTAATAAATCTTTTGTTTTCTATTTCTTCAGCAATTTTCAGTGATTTTAAATAATAATCAATTGCCTTTGGATAATCACCTTGCTTATTATAGATGTTTCCAAGGTTGCTTAGGGTTTTTGATTTGCGACCTAGGATTATTTTCTTCTGGTCAGAAAAACTAATAAGATTATCAAATATTAAAAGTGCTTTATTGTTAAATAATATTGAAAGATTATAATTGTCGTTATCGTCATAAAATGATGCAATCTGGTAGCATGATTTTCCGAGAATTAATTGTGCAGCAGATTTGATTTTAATGTCAGTTGTTTCTTTTAAAATTTTTGATGCCAGTTTAATTGCTTTATTACCTATGTTAATAGCCGAATCTATATTTATAAAACTGTATTCCAGA
This sequence comes from uncultured Bacteroidota bacterium, assembly GCA_903837285.1. Taxonomy (GTDB): domain Bacteria; phylum Bacteroidota; class Bacteroidia; order Bacteroidales; family GWA2-32-17; genus GWA2-32-17. The sequence continues at coordinate 34,050 of CAILUD010000167.1, forward strand.
GCAAGATCGTTAAGGTGATTAAGTTTATTTGTATCTGGTTTATCTAAAAGAATTAGTTTTTGCAAAGAGTCAATAGTTCTGTTTTCCTGAGAAAAACAAAGTCCAATTGAAATGGAATATGTAAATATCAACAGAAATAAAAATAGCAAAAACCTTATGTTTTTCATTTATAGATTATATAAATCATTTACAAATATAAAAATTAACTCTAATTATTATTGAAAACTATTACTAAATTTAAAATCAAATAAATATTTTATCAGTACGATGTCAAGACTATTTTTTGTTTTTCTTTTGTTTTTATTATCAATATTATGCATTTGTTGTTCAGAAAAAAATGAATTAAAGAATGGAAAGAAAGTAAAAGCATTTTTAAGTTTAAATACTAAAAAAATAAATACTTTTTTGAGTTCCAGAAATCAGGCAAGGCAATTTGATGAATATTTCTTAGACATATTTAATCAACAAATTTTTTCAGGTGTAGTGCTTATTACTAAGAAAGGAGTTGTTATTTATAAAAAAGCTTATGGCTTAGCAAATAGAAAATCTCGTACTGTGTTAACAGATGACTATGTTTTTCAGATTGGCTCGGCATCAAAGCAATTTACATCTGTTTCAATTCTTATGCTTATTCAGCAAGGAAAAATAAGTCTTGATGATAGTATTCAGAAATTTTTTCCGTTATTTCCTTATAAAAATATCTTCATTAGAACATTGTTAACACATCGTTCAGGATTACCAAACTATATGTATTTCTGTGATAACCTTGTGTACGATAAGTTTAAGCTCCTTACAAATACTGATGTAGTTAACATTATGTGTAATAATTTTCCAGAGAAATATTATAAGTCTGATAAGGGTTACCATTACTGTAATACAAATTATGCTTTGTTAGCGGCTATTGTTGAAAAAGTATCAGGAATTTCATTTGAGAAATTTGTTCATGAAAATATTTTCAATAAAATTGGGATGACTCATTCTTTTTTTTATTCAGAATTAGAAGAATATAAAAACTTGAATATTGCAACAGGATATTTATCCCCTAAATATGAGGCTGGGTTCTTTTATCTGAACGGTGTTACGGGAGATAAGGGGATATTCACAACTGTTGATGATTTATATAAGTGGGATTTAGCTTTGTATTCTGATATTTTAGTGAAAAGAGAGATTTTGCAGCAGGCATTTCAACCACAGACAAAAACGAGAAGAAGTAATATTTATTATGGTTTTGGTTGGAAAATGTATTTTCTTGAAGATAGTACTCAGATTTTATTTCATTCGGGTTGGTGGCAGGGATTTCAAAGTGTAATAATGAGGTTGCCAAAAGATTCCTCCTCTGTTATAATAATAAAAAATAAAAAAACAGCCCATCCAGTTGATCAGAGGATGATGATTGATATTTTGTATCCCGGCAATAAATTATTCGGACTTAGGCCTGTTGAAGTTAAAGAATCTTTAGAAGCAATAGAGAATTAACTCTGTCAGGTCGAAAGACCTGACAGCATTGTGTCTGTTGTCAGGTCTTTCGACCTGACAATATTAATCTACCTTGCCAGGTGTTTCTTTCAACTAATCTTTTTCTGATTTTATCTACAATCTCGAAATTTTTTAAGCCACCCCATTTTGGAGCAATTACTTTGTTTAATGGCGATTCGCTTGTAAAACGCTCAATAATAATTTCTGGAGATAAATTTTCAAGAAAGTCGATTGTTAAATCAACATATTCTTCAATCGAATAAAGTTTAATAATATCTGGATTGTTAAAATAAAGATCTGCTAGTTTTGTCCCTTTAATGACTTGTAATTGATGAAGTTTAATGATGTTTATAGGCAATTTTGATAACTCTTTGGCATGCCCTATAATTTGAGAATGATCCTCGTCAGGCAAACCAAGAATTAAATGTACTCCTATTTGAAGTCCAAGAGTTGCAGATTTTGTTATTGCATTTTTTGATTCTTCAAAACTATGGCAACGGTTAAGTATATTTAAAGTTTTATTTGAAGTAGATTCAACTCCAAACTCTATTGTTACGAAATGACTTTTTGATAATTCGGCGAGTAATTCTAATGCACCATTGTCAACACAATCCGGGCGAGTAGATACAGCTATACCTACAACTTTTTCGTGAGATAAAGCTTCAAGATAAAGTTCTTCTAATTTCTTTAAGTCAGAATATGTATTTGTGTAATTCTGAAAATAAGCTATATATTGTTGTGACGGATATTTTTTATTGAAAAATGTTATCCCTTCATCTAGTTGTTGTGTTATGCTTTTAGAGTTTGAACAGTAGTTTGGGCTAAATGTTATATTATCGCAATAAATACAGCCACCTATTCCTTTTGATCCATCGCGGTTTGGACAAGTAAAACCTGCATCAACAGAAATCTTCTGGACTCGTTCGTTGAATATTTTACGAATCCACTTAGAGTAACTGTTATAATTTTCAGTAGTATTCAAATTGAAATAAAAAAAGGCTGTTTTAGCAGCCTTTTCTTTATTAATTATTTTGCAACTCTTTCAAGCCATTTTAACATAAATATCATTGTAAGCATTGATATTGAGCATGCCACAACAAATACTGTCCAAACCATCCATATTGGAATACTTCCGTATAGAACAGCACCAATAAATAACAATTGATTTCCAATAGCAGTAGCTCCTAACCAACCACCTTGCATAATACCTTGGTATTTTGGAGGTGCAACTTTAGAAACAAAAGATATTCCTAATGGACTAATAAAAAGTTCAGCAACTGTTAGTATAAAATAAGTCCCCATAAGTAAAAAAGGAGTGGCACGTAAACCTAAAGCTAAAGGAGAACCACCTTGTTCAGAATCAACAGATGAGAATAAAGGTAATTTATACAAATACGAACCAATTGCCATAACAGCAAAACCTAGAGCAGCTATACCCATGCCTATCGCAATTTTCTTTGGTGTTGAAGGTTCTTTACCTTTAGCTCTTAGCCAACCAAATAAAGCAAGTATAACTGGTGTTAGAAATACGACAAAGAATGGGTTCATTGATTGGAAAATTTCAGCTGAAATATCCCAGGATCCAATTTTTAAAAAGGTATAATCTCTTGCGAAGAAAGTTAATGTTAAACCATTTTGATGGAATGAAAACCAAAAGAATATAACTACAGCAAATACTGCAAATAAAGCATAAATACGTTGTTTAACTTCTTTAGCCTCCATTTGAATAGTTGATGAGTCAAGTGAAGATTTTGCTGAAGCAACTTTCTTAGCATCTGGTAAATGTTTCTTGTTTATTATGTATATAGTTAATGATATTGCCATAGCAAAAATTGCTACACCAAATGCATAATGGAAACCTGTTGCAAAAACATTTAAATATTCGTTTGCAAATGCAGTTAAATCAGTAACAGGATTTGTACTTACTTCACTTGCAAGTTTTGTAAATGATTCGGCAGCATCAGGAGCCAATGTTCCTCCTAAATGAGCATGACAAAGAGAAGGAAGATCTGAATTATATGAAAAACCATTTCTTGTTAACCACCAGTTACGTACACCTACAGCTGCGAATGGAGCAAAAATAGCACCTACATTAATAAACATGTAAAATAATGAAAAACCAGAATCTCTCATTTTTGAGTATTTTTCGTTATCATACATTTGACCAACTAAGGCTTGTAAGTTTCCTTTAAAAAGACCATTACCAAAGGCAATAACAAATAATCCAATACATGTTAATGTAATAAATAATGTTTTATTTGGCGTTGGGGTAGGAGATGGAATTGCAATTAGTAAGTAGCCAATTGCCATAATTACTAAACCGGTTAAAATAGTTCCTTTGTAATTTCTTGTTTTGTCGGCTATTAATCCGCCAACGAAGGCTAAAATGTAAATTGAAAAATAGAAAGTTGAATAAATATAACCGGCATTTTTACCATCTAACCCAAATTTTGCTTGTAAAAATAAAGCCAGAATTGCCATCATGGTGTAAAATCCGAAACGTTCTCCCATGTTTGCAAGTGCTGCGGCTAATAACCCTTTTGGATGTTGTTTAAACATAATCTTTTATTTAAGTTAATCTCAATTATTAATTTTTACAAAAATAGAAATCTTTTTTAAGCTACCAATTGTACAATGCTTAATAACAACTAAATTTGCAACAAAGAATAATAAATATTATATAAGTTACTGAATTGCATAAAAATATAAAATGAAAGTTTTTAAAACAAATCAAATTACGTTAATTGATAAATATACAATATCAAATGAGCCAATAAAATCCATTGATTTAATGGAGAGGGCTTCAAATGTTATTTCTGAAAAAATATTGGAGATTATTAAAAATGAAAATGAGTTAGTTATAATTGCCGGACCAGGAAATAACGGTGGTGATGGGTTGGCTATAGCAAGAATATTGTATAAAGCAGGATTAAAAGTAAAAGTTTTTTTGATTGATATTTCTGGAAAGTTTTCTGAAGATTGTTTAATTAATCTTGAAAGATTAAAATTATGTTCAGAAATAAATGTTTTGAAAATCAAAAATGCTGAAGAAGTATTTTTTAAAACTGAAAATGTAATAATTGATGCTCTTTTTGGAAGTGGTCTTGCCAGAAATGTTGATGGTTTAGCATTTGATGTAATACAAAAAATTAATAATTCTGGATGTAAAGTTGTTTCGATTGATATTCCTTCGGGTTTATTTGGTGAGGATAATTCAAAAAATAATCCAGAGGCTATTGTTAAAGCAAATTATACTTTAAGTCTTCAATTTCCAAAACTTTCATTCTTCTTTGCAGAAAATAATAAATATACGGGAAAATGGTATGTGCTTCCCATTGGTCTTAATAATGAGGTTATTAATTCTGAAAAAACGAATTATTTTTTTATTGATAATATATTTGCAAAAAGTATTTTAAAACATCGCGAAACATTTTCTCATAAAGGTAGTTACGGTCATGCTATTTTATTTTCGGGAAGTAAAGGAAAGATGGGTGCAGCAATTTTGGCGTCAAGAGCTTGTTTGCGCTCAGGTGTAGGACTTTTAACAACACATGTTCCAAAATGCGGGTTTGAAATAATGCAGATTGCAGTTCCTGAATCGATTACAAGTATTGATGAAGGAGAGAATAATCTATCCGAAGTGCCTGATATTAACGATTACAAAGCAATTGGTGTTGGTCCAGGTATAGGAACGAAAGAAGAAACAAAAGATTTCATTAAATTATTATTAGAAAATTGCTCAAAACCATTAGTAATTGATGCAGATGGTTTAAATATAATTTCAAAAAATAAAGAGTTGTTGAATTTATTGCCTGTAAACAGTATTTTAACTCCACATCCTAAAGAGTTTGATAGGTTGGCAGGTGAGTCTGAAACAACTTTTCATCGTCATTTAAAGGCAATGAATTTTGCTGAGAAATATAGTGTCTACATTGTTTTAAAGGGTGCTTATACTCAAGTTATATCACCTGATGGAAATTGTTTTTTTAATTCTACTGGTAATCCAGGAATGGCTACTGGAGGAAGTGGAGATGTTTTAACAGGTATTATTCTTTCATTTCTAGCACAAGGTTATAGTCCTCTGAATGCTTCTGTTTTAGGAGTTTTTATTCATGGTTTAGCTGGTGATATAGTTGCTGAAGAAAATAGTGAGGAATCTCTAATTGCCAGTGATTTAATTGAAATGCTTGGAAAAGCATTTAAGCAATTGCAATTATAGAATAAAGTTGTGTATGTAGATGTATTATAGACTTTTTTGATTAAGTTTTTTTTATTGCTAATATTGCAATATTATTAATGGAATATTATGAGAAATATTTTAGTCACAGGTGGGGCCGGATTTGTAGGAAGCACATTAACTGAATTTCTGCTTCGCAATCCCGAAAATTTTGTTGTAGTAGTTGATAATTTATCTTCGGGGCATATTAAAAAATTGCCTGCGCCAGCTGAAAATTTAAAATTTATTAAAGCTGATGTCAATAATCGAAAAGAAATTTCTGAGATTATGATGTCGTGGAGGTTCGATTTTGTTTTTCATTATGCTGCTGTTGTTGGGGTTCAGCATACTTTAGAGAATCCAATAATGGTTTTGAACGATGTTTCGGGAATACAAAACATATTAGAATTAAGTAAAAATATAGGTGTTAAAAGAGTTTTTTATAGTTCTTCTTCAGAGATTTATGGTGAACCTGTTGAATATCCGCAACACGAACTTACCACTCCTTTGAATTCTCGTTTACCTTATGCTATAGTAAAGAATATAGGAGAAGCATATTTGCGCTCTTATAAACAGGAATTCGATCTTGATTATACGATTTTCCGTTTTTTTAATACTTTCGGGCCAAAACAAAGCAAGAGCTTTGTTATCAGTAAATTTCTGGTTCATGCATTTAAAAATGAAGATATCCCGATTTATGGCGATGGAAGTCAAACACGTACATTTTGTTTTGTTGAAGATAATGTAGCTGCTTGTTTAAATGCTTTTTATAAAAACATTTATGTGAACGATGTTGCTAACATTGGAGGAGAAAATGAAATTACAATTTTAGAATTAGCAAAAACAATAATTGAAGTTACGGGTTCATCTTCAAAAATTATTCACTTGCCACCATTAACTGAAGGAGATATGCGTGGTCGTCGCCCAGATATTACAAAAATGAAAGCATTAATTGATAAACCACTTTTAACTTTAAAAGAAGGATTAATTAAAGTTTTAGAAAGAGGGCTTTTCGAGTTAAATAATTTACCTGATTAATAAGTTTCTCTTCATGTATCCATATAAAGAACTTCAAAATATTATCAATAATGAAATTGAACAATTAAATTTCAATATTGAACCATTTGAGCTTTATAAACCTATAGAATATGTATTGTCTGGTAAGGGAAAAAGACTTAGACCTGTACTTGCTTTAATTGCGTGCAATTTGTTTTCTGATGAAATAAATGAAGCTATTAATCCTGCTATTGGATTAGAAGTATTTCATAATTTCACATTGTTACACGATGATATAATGGATAAGGCTGACATTAGAAGAAATATGCCTACAGTTCACAAAAAGTGGAATGATAATACAGCTATCCTATCTGGTGATGCAATGATGATAAAAGCTTATGAATTTTTCTTTTTTTTAAAGCCAGAAATATTGTCAAAAGTACTTCCGGTTTTCAACAAAACTGCTTTGCAGGTTTGCGAGGGTCAGCAATTCGATATGGAATTTGAAACCCGAATAAATGTTACTGCTGAAGAATATTTGCAAATGATTACTTTAAAAACGGCAGTGCTTTTAGCTGCTTCTTTAAAGATTGGTGCTATAATAGGCGGAGCAAGTGAGAAGGATGCCAATTTACTGTATGATTTCGGAATTAATCTAGGTATTGCTTTTCAACTTCAGGATGATTATTTAGATGTTTATGGTGATGTTAAAACATTCGGCAAACAAATAGGTGGTGATATAGTTTCTAATAAAAAAACTTATATGCTTATTTCTGCTATGGAAAAAGCAAATTATGAAGATAAAAAACAATTATTTGAATTAATTAATTCAACTGATATAGAAAATTCAAGAAAAATTAAAGAAGTTACTGAGATATATAACCAGTTAAATATTCCTTTAATTTTAAAAAATAAATTAGAGTATTTTCATAATTTAGCATTAATTAATCTTAAGCAAATAGCAGTTAAAGATGAGAGTAAAAACATTCTTTCACAGCTATCAAAAGAGCTTATAATTAGAGAACAATAATTTCTGCTATTTCCTTATTATTTCAATTTCGCCACCTAAACCAAGTTTAATTACTGAACTGGGCTGAGATTTTGTTGTATTTTCCTGATTATATGTTATAACATAATCAACAGTTTCTATTAATTCCTCAGAAATTTCATGAAAAATTAATGGTGTTGGTTCTCCGGAATAGTTTGCAGAAGTGGAAACTAATGGTTTTCTATATCTTGAAATTAGTGCATTGCAGAAATCATCTTTGCAAACTCTAATGGCAATACTACCATCTGCAGCAATTAAATTTTGCGCAAGATTTTTTGCTCCGGGATAAACAATGGTTAAAGGTTTATCTGCAACTTCTAATAATTCCCATGCAATTTCCGGAACTTCTTTTACATATTGTTGAATAGCAACATCGGTTGCTACTAAAACTATCATCGACAAATTAAGTGGTCGTTTTTTTATTTCAAAAAGTTTTTCAACTGCTTTGGCATTTGTAGCATCGCAGCTTAAACCCCATACTGTATCTGTAGGGCAGAGAATTACACCGCCAGATTTTAATACTTCAATAGCTTTATTTAAATCTAAAGAAAAATCAGAAGAGTTGTTCATATGTAGTCATTAAATTTTTTGCAACTTGTTCTTCGGTAAATTTTAAAGCATGTTTTCTTCCTTCAACTATCATGTTTACTCGCAAATCTTTATTTGATAGCACTTTGTTAATTCCTTCGGCAATACTATCAATTTTGTATGGATTAACATAAACAGAATGCTCACCACCAGCTTCTTCAAGGCAACTTCCTTCGCTAGTTATTACTGGTGTTCCAGATGCCAATGATTCAAGAACCGGTATCCCAAATCCTTCAAAAAATGAAGGATAAATAAACGTTTTTGCACATTGGTAAAAAGCAGGCAAATCTGTATTTGAAAGGTTATCAATAAAAATAATTTTATTTTCTAAATTGTTAGAGATAATGTAATTATTAACTTTATCAAAATATGCAGTTTTTCTTCCAATAACAATTAATGGGATATCAATTTTGTTTTTGTGTAAAGCTTCAACAATTCCTAAAAGATTTTTTCGCGCTTCAATTGTACCTATGTATAATAAATATTCCGAAGGTAGTTTATATTTATTTTTTACAGTTGTTTTTTCTTTGTCGTCAAGTAGTTTGTAAAAGAGAGGATTACAACCCTGATAAACAACTTTGATTTTATCCGAATCTATTTTGTAAAATTCTTCAATGTCGTTTGCAGTTTGTTTGCTAACTGCGATAACAATGTCTGCAACTTCTGCAGCATATTTAAATTTTCTGTCGTATATTTTTCTGTCGGCAGGTTTATACATTTCGGGAAATCGCTTAAAAATTAAATCGTGAATTGTCACCACTTTTTTTATGTTAACGCTTTTAATCCCAAATGGTAATTCGTTGCTTAGGCCATGATATATATCTGCTTTCTCGCTTGCAATCTGATAGTTCATCAAATAACTTCGCCAGTATGATTTAAATAATTGTCCGGTAAAAGATTGAGGAGTTATAATTTTACAATTTTCAGCAATGTCAAATTTTATTTTTTTAGCAATTGATGGAGTATAAAGCAAATATTCGTTTGATGGAAAAAATGTAGAAAGCTGTCGGATAGTATTTCGGCTATAATTTCCTAAACCAGTATTATTATAAAATGCCCTTTTGGCATCAAAAGCTATTTTCATAAATTTGTTTTAAACAGGAACATTAAATTCGCGAAGGGCGTCGTTTAACGAAGTTTTTAAATTTGTACTTTCTTTTCGTTTACCAATAATTAATGCACAAGGAACCTGAAACTCTCCGGCAGGAAATTGTTTTGTGTAACTTCCAGGAATCACAACTGATCGTTCGGGAATATATCCTTTATATTCATATTTTTCTTTGTTAGAAACATCAATTATTTTAGTGCTCTGTGTTAGCACAACATTTGCACCTAAAACAGCTTCTTTGCAAACACGAACTCCTTCAACAACAATACATCTTGAGCCAATAAAACAATTGTCTTCAACAATTACAGGTGCTGCTTGAACAGGTTCTAAAACTCCGCCAATTCCTACTCCGCCGCTTAAGTGTACATGTTTTCCGATTTGTGCGCAAGAACCAACTGTTGCCCAGGTATCAATCATGGTTTCTTCGTCAACGTACGCTCCTATATTTACATAACTAGGCATTAAAATTACACCCTTGGCAAGATAACTTCCATATCGGGCCAGTCCATGTGGAACAACCCTTACTCCAAGTTCTTTAAAGTTATTTTTTAAAGGAATTTTATCATAAAAAGTAAATGGAGAAACTTCAATTAATTCCATTTTCTGAATAGGAAAATATAAAATTACCGCTTTTTTTATCCACTCATTTACAATCCATTCCGAACCTTTAGGCTCAGCAACTCTAAATATTCCTTTATCTAAATTATCAATAACTAATCTAATGGCAGCCTGAACATCAGAATTTGAGAGCAGTTCGCGGTTTTCCCAGGCTTTTTCTATAATTTCTCTCATGTTTTTTTTTTCAAAGATAAAAAACAATTACGAATGACTAATTATGAATGTAATAATTACAATTTATTTTATAAACTAGTTCATTAAATTATCTTTGTTGAAATTTTAATAAATGCTAGGTTTAGTTTTTAAATCAACTGGAAGTTTGTTTTTAGTTAGAACCATTAATGGTAAGACTATTCCTTGTAATATTCGTGGGAAATTAAGACTTACTGTTTCAAAAAGTACTAATCCTGTTGTGGTTGGCGACTGGGTTGAAATAGAAGTTGAAGAAGACGGAACTCATGGAAATATTACAGAAGTAAAAGACAGACGAAATTATATAGTTAGAAAATCAGTAAATCTGGCAAGACAAAATCACGTTATTGCAGCAAATTTAGATCAAACTTGTTTAATTGTAACTTTAATTAACCCAGTTACAAACACAGAGTTTATTGACAGGTATTTATGTACGGCAGAAGCATATAGAATACCTGTGGTTATTGTTTTTAATAAGATTGATTTATATGATGAAGCATTACTTTTATATTTAAATGAGTTAACAACTATCTATAATAAAATAGGTTATAAATGTTTGCCTGTTTCTGCAAAAAATAATATTGGAATAGACGAATTGAAACAACTTTTGACTAAAAAGGTGAGTCTTATTTCTGGAAACTCGGGAGTGGGTAAATCAACTTTGATAAATACCTTGGAGCCCGATTTAGATTTGAAAGTGGCAGAAATATCAAATTATCATTTAAAAGGAAAACATACAACTACTTTTAGCGAAATGTTTGAGTTACCTGAGGGTGGTTTTATTATTGACACTCCTGGTATTAAAGGTTTTGGTTTAATAAATATTAAAAATGATGAGTTGTTCCATTATTATAGGGAAATGTTTGTTTTAAATCAAAAGTGCCAGTATTACAATTGCACACATACTCATGAGCCAAATTGTGCTGTGAAAACTGCAGTATCTACAGGCCAAATAGCTGAATCGAGATACAAAAGTTACTTAAATATTTTACTAGACGAAAATGAAAAACATAGAACGTAATTTTACTTGTTTTTTTTATGATATTTTTTTTTAGTTTTGTTGTCGCAAATAGACTAAAATGATTAATAACGAGATTTATAATATTTTTTTAAGTTTTTTTACTGCTTTTGCAATTACTTTTCTCGCTATTCCTGTAATTATTAAAGTTGCAAAAGAAAAACATTTGTTTGATTTTCCTGATGAACGAAAAGTTCATTCAAGTAAAATACCTACTCTTGGAGGAATTGGAATCTTTTTAGGTTTTTTGTTTGCAATGACTTTCTGGACAAGATTTATTGAATGCTGGCATTTGCAATATTTAACAGCATCATTAATAATTATCTCTTTTTTAGGAATAAAAGATGATTTAATTGGTTTGTCGGCTTTTAAAAAAGCTGTAGGTCAGGTGTTTGCTGCGCTTATTTTGGTGATATGGGGAGATTTAAGAATTGAATCATTCTATAATATTTTTGGAGTTCAAGAATTGCCTTATATGATTTCTGTACTATTTACAACCTTTACAATAATAGTAATTATTAATGCATATAATTTAATTGATGGCATTGATGGTCTGGCAGCTTCGCTTGGTTTAGTCGCTTCTGTAACTTTTGGGGTATTGTTTTTTATGACTGGAAAAAATTATCAGCAGTCTATTTTGGCTTTTTCTTTAGCAGGAGGATTGTTAGGTTTCTTAAAGTTTAATATTACTCCAGCAAAAATTTTTATGGGCGATACTGGTTCTATGGTAGTAGGATTTATTGTGGCTTTTTTAGCTTTGGAATTTATTGAAATTAAAGATTTTGCTGGAAATAGTTGGCTAGCTGTTGGTGCTGCTCCTCTTATTTCAATGTCGTTAATTTTTGTACCATTGTACGATTTAGCCAGAGTTTTTGGAATAAGATTATGGAATAAAAGGTCGCCATTCAGAGCCGATCAGAATCATTTACACCATATGCTTCTAAAATTAGGATTCTCACATATGTATTCTACTTTTATAATGACACTATTTGCTTCTTTGCTAATTTTGTTAGCATTAATGTTTGAACGCTTGGGCAATTATTGGATAGGTGCAATTTTACTTTCTACTTGTCTATTGTTTACATATATATTGTGGGGCTTAGTTAAAAAACGGGGCGCAAAACAAATAAATGGAAAATGAGGTTTATTGCCTTATTAATACTTATTCAACTTCCTCTTATTTTCTTTGGGCAGCAGAATAGTTTCTTGCTTACTACATCTGAAAAATTTATTATTGACTCTTATACTCAAAAAAATGATGGTTTTTTTCATACCTCATTTAAACCTATTGTAAAATCTACAATTGAAGGATATACCGAAATTGAGAAACTAATTTACCGAACAGGAAGTGATAGTGCTTTTATTGCAAGAAAAAAACATCCGTGGTTTTGGAAAAAACTATTAGTTGAAAGTCTTGTTGAAATTAAAAAGGATAAATTTAATCTTAGAATTGATCCATTGTTAAATGTTGAATATGGCAAAGATAGTATAGGCAGAATGACTGTCAATTCAAGAGGACTTGTTATTTATGGCGATTTAAATGAAAAATTTTCTTTTACTACTGGAATTTTAGAAACTCAAACATTTCCTGAAAAATATATTTCAAATTATATAAGAACAAATGGCGTTGCACCGGGGCAGGGCAGGGTAAAGAATTTTAAAGATACTGGTTACGATTATTCTTATTCATTTGGAAATATTTCATATAGTCCATCTAAACATTTTAATTTCCAGTTTGGACATGGTAAACAGTTTTTAGGCGACGGGTATCGATCTCTTTTGTTAAGTGATGTGCCTTTTAATTATCCTTATCTTCGTGTTACAACAACGTTCAAGCGATTTCAATACATAAATTTGTGGACAGCATTTCAGGAAGTAAAACCATATGATACAAGAAATCTTGTTTATCAAAGAAAACATGGTTCCTTTTCTTATTTAAGTTATTTGCCATCTAAAAAAATTGAGTTAGGATTATTTGAAGCAATAATGTTTCAATCAACCGATACAAATTCTAATAATATTCTTCCAATTGATTTTGCTAACCCCCTAATTGGTGTTAGAGCCATGCAGTATGGTTTACGTTACAAACATAATGCCCTAATAGGTTTTACCGCAAAAGTCAATATTTTAAAACAAATTACAGCGTATGGGCAATTTGTTTTGGATGACAGGAAACGAAAAGGCGAATCGGGTGCTTTTAGAAAAAGGAATGGCTATCAGATTGGATTGAAATTTTTAGAGCCTTTGAAAATTAAAAATCTTTTTATTCTAACAGAATATAATTGGGTTAATCCTTTTACATATTTTTCAACAACCCAGCATCAGAATTATACAGCTTTTAACGAACCTCTATCACATCCTCTAACTGAAAATTTTGAAGAAATGCTGGCTATTTTAAGATATAATTATAAAGATGTTTTTATTCAGATAAAATATACACATGCAAGACCTATTGCTAGCTTTACAACAATACATTCGATTTTTAATACACCTGATGAATCGCAGAGTAATTCATTAAATATAATTTCCAAGCAGGTAACTAATAATTTAAATATTGAAGCCGGAATGATGATTAATCCAAAATCCAGATTGCAAATTGTAGCTGGAATTCATATTAGAAAATCCAAACCACCTTGGTATGTAAGTGATAATATTTCAATAAGCAATTATGTTTACTTTGCTATACGAACTCCAATCTCAAATTTATACCACGATTTTTAACATTTTATTTATCTGTTCCCATTGTTCGAGCCCTCATGAACAATTAAAGTATAATTTATTTTTAATTTTTCGCTATTCACAATCGTTTGTAAATAACTCTCGACAACATAAAAGCTTTATTCCTTCGTTTTTAAATAAATTGCATTAGTTTTTATGCTATGGTAAAAAAATATTTAATTAGGACTTTAATTGGAATTGGAATAGCTTTATTTCTGTTAGTAAGCTCAGGAATAATTATTACTCTTGCTTATAGCGAAGAAATTAAACAGTATTTTATTTCTAAAATAAATAATTATTTAAGCACAGAAATTAAAGTAGGAACTGTAGATTTTTCGGTACTTAAAAAGTTTCCTGATGCCTGTATAAGTTTTCATGAAGTAGTTGCAATGTCGGCACCTGGGTATGATAAAAAATCATTTAAAGGCATAAATTCAGATACTTTACTTGTTGCAAAGGATGTTTATTTGCAATTTAATATTTTTGATATTTTTAGTAAAAAGTATAATATTAAAGCAATACATATCGATGATGGTTATTCCAAAATTTTAATTGATAAAAAAGGAGGGGATAATTATCATTTCTGGAAAACTTCTGAAAATAGTGATACTTCTGCATTTAAATTGGATTTAAGAGATGTTAAACTAACAAAATTCAAAGTATTATTTTATAATAAAGCTCAAAATCTGGAATTGAAATGTTCAACTAAAGATTTTTCAGTTTCAGGAAAGTTTAATGATGATAATTTTGAACTTCAAACTGCAGGCGATTTAAAGATCAGAAAATTTGCAATTGATAAAGTGAATTATATTAAAAACGATGCAATTTCACTTAATTTAAAATTTGATGTTAACAATAAACAATTTAAAGTAAAAAGCGGTAGAATAAATATTAAAAACCTGGCATTTGATGTATTTGGGAATTATTCATATCCCGATAGTAAAATTGATTTGCAAATAAAAGGAAATGATATCGATATTAATTCATTTGTTTCTGCTTTACCAGAAAATATTAAAAATAATTTTGAGGGTTTTGAAAGTAATGGTACTTTTTATTTTGTAACAAATATTAAAGGTAAATTAAATTACGAAAATACCCCTTTAATAACTGCATCTTTTGGCATTGAGCAAACTACAATATCTCAGAAAAATTCAGGAGTAACGCTAAATAATGTTTTTGCAAAAGGAAGTTTTTCTAATGGAGACGAGCAAAGTGCAAGTACATCATATTTAAAAATTGATACAATATACGCATCTATAAATAACAGTAAGTTTTCAGCACATTATGCAGTTAAAAACTTCACGAATCCACATATAGAACTCAAAGTTTCAGGAAATTTTGAGTTAGCCCAGATAAAGGATCTTTTTACAATTGATACATTAAAAGTTTTTAATGGAAGTATGAACGCCGATTTTTCTTTTGAAGGTAATGTTTCTAGTCTTTCAGGAATAACCGCATCAGAGTATCGTAAAGCAATTACAGAAGGAACAGTTAATCTAAAAAATGCAAACTTGCAATTTGTTAATGATAATGATGAGTTTACAAATATTAATGCTGGATTTACTTTTCATAACAACGATGTAAGAATTGATAGTTTATCATTTTTAATGAATAAACATGATTTCGATATTTCTGGTTATTTTAAAAATCTTATTGCTTATATGATGTTAGATAATGAGCCGTTGGGAATCGAGGCTCGCATTCATTCAAAATATATTGATCTTAAAAAAATGCTAACAAATGATAGTGATGATGAAAATTCTGGAATTGCTTTACCTAAGAATATTAAATTAGCTGCAAATGTTTCTGTAGATAATCTTGATTATGGAAAATTTTCTGCTAAACGAGCATCTAGTTTTATTGAAATTAATAATAATGTTTTAACATTTACCAGTCTTTCTTTAGAAGCTTTGAGTGGCTCTGTAAAAGCAGATGGTGCCTTAAGAATTAATCAACAAAAAGATGTTGTTCTGCAAGCTTCCGCTAATCTTAAAAATATTAATGTAACACAATTATTTAATGCTTTCGAAAATTTTGGACAAACATTTATTCTCGATAAACATTTAAAAGGCTTAATAAATGCCGATATTAAAGTTTCTTCTGAATGGAATGATAAACTTGAACTTGACCAGAAAAAACTTATAGCAACGTGCTCAATGCAGATTAGTAATGGTGAGCTTATAAATTTTGATCCGTTGTTTAGATTATCAGATTACATAGCTCTATCTGAACTTAAGCATATAAAATTTGCAAGTTTAACAAATGACTTTTTAATAAAAGACAGAAAAGTTGTTATTCCTCATATGGAAATAAAATCCTCGGCAATTAATATAGAACTAAGTGGTGAGCATACTTTTGATAATGATTTTGATTATAAACTTAAAGTTTTA
The DNA here is from genome assembly GCA_903837285.1 of uncultured Bacteroidota bacterium. Classification (GTDB taxonomy): domain Bacteria; phylum Bacteroidota; class Bacteroidia; order Bacteroidales; family GWA2-32-17; genus GWA2-32-17. The sequence goes on from CAILUD010000167.1 coordinate 50,418, forward strand.
TTGTCTGATGTTTTATCGAAAAAAGCGAAAAAGGCAAAGAAAGAAAATGAAGAGTTTGGTCAGGTGGAAGATGATGGTCTAGGAAGAACCAGTCTTTTCTTGTCTATTAAAGGTAATATAGATAATTATAAAATTTCTTATGATACAAAAATGGTAAAAGAACATATCAAGGAAAATTTAAAAGTTGAAAAGGAAAATCTGAAAACTATACTTAACGAAGAGTTTGGGTGGTTTAAAAATGATACTACATTAGCAAAAAAGAAACAGAAAAAAGAAGAATTAAAAAAACCACAGTTCATGATAGAGTGGGATGAAGAAAAACCTGAAGAGGATTTAAGTGGAAAAAAATAATAAATTTCAAAATAAAAAACAGGATTTATTAGAGCGATTTTGTGAACTTAGTGTTTTAGTGGCAAAAAATAATTTATCCAATGATAACAAATCTCCCGGAAAAAAGAATAGTCGATTTTATTAAAAAACATCATGTACTAACTCTTGCTACAAAATCTGAAAATGAACTTTGGTGTGCAAATTGTTTTTATGCATATTTAGAAGAAGAAAATTGTTTGATTTTCACTTCAGATATTACAACCCGACATATAACTGAAGCAATTGCTAATCCATTGGTAGCTGGCTCAATTGTTCTTGAAACAAGTGTTGTTGGAAAAATTCAAGGAATTCAGTTTCAGGGAATACTTTCAAAACCAGAAAATAAAAATTTAGAAAAAGTAAAAAAACGATATTTACATCGTTTCCCTATTGCAACTTTAATGGATACAACTCTTTGGTCGCTTGAACTCACTTTAATTAAAATGACAGATAATCGGTTAGGGTTTGGAAAAAAACTTATCTGGAAAAAATAATTCTGATAGTATATTAATGTTATGTGTAAAGCTAGGACGCTTTATACATAATACAGGCTGAATAAAAGTAAAATAAAAAGTATTAAACAGGCGTCGACGCCAGTTTAAATGAAATTAGATTTTGATAAGTAATGCTATTGCCATCGCACTAACTCCTTCTTCTCTTCCAATAAATCCAAGCTTTTCGTTAGTTGTCGCTTTAATAGAAATTTCATCAAAATTAATCCCTGCAGCTTTTGAAATTTGCATTTTCATTTCAGTAACAAATTTCATTATTTTAGGTTTTTCTAAGCAAAGTGTACAATCAATATTGTTTATTTTATAACCTTGTTCACGAATTAACTCTGAAGTTTTTGATAATAATATTTTGCTGTCAATTCCTTTAAATTCAGTAGAAGTATCAGGAAAATGAGTTCCAATATCGCCTAAATTTGCAGCTCCTAATAATGCGTCACAAATTGCATGAATAAGAACATCTCCATCAGAATGAGCTACAATTCCTTTTGTATGTGGAATTAACACTCCTCCAATTATTAAAGGCAATCCTTCTTTTAATTGATGAACGTCAAATCCTTGTCCAATTCTGAGTTTCATTTAGTTCCTGCTGCTTCTTTGCCTTTTATTCCTTCAAAATCGAATGAAAGTGTAAAGCGAAGAGTGTTTTCTAGCGGATTCTTTTGATGTATTGGAATTAAATATGAAAAGTCGAGGGCAAATACTTTAAGTTTAAGTCCAAGTCCAACTGTAAAGAATTTTCTATTTCCTTTTGTTGCATCTTCGTGAAAATATCCGGCTCTTAGTGCAAATTGTTTTGCATACCAATATTCTAATCCTACAGACCAGTTAATTTCTCTCCATTCTTCTTTTCCTACCGAACGATCATCTGGATTTAATGGATCTGCTGCTACACCTGGTGCATCCCAAAATGAATGAAAAATACCTGTTGCAGGAGAAACAAGTGGATCTTTACCATACTTAATATATTTTCCTGAAACATCTGCGGTATCACCACCAGCCATTGCTTCGCCTTGTGAATAATAAATTGGAGGCGTTGGAACCAATAATTTACTTAATTCAATAACTCCTAGTAAGCTATTGTATTCATCTAATTCCATTTTATATGAAGTGCCAAGTTTCATCATGCATGGAAGAAAATCTTTGTCGGCATTATCAGTATATGAAAGTTTTGATCCAATATTTGAAATATTTAATCCAACTCCTAATTCAGCTTTTTTCTTTTGAACTTCCATTGGTTTTAAATAGAAAAAAGAAACATCTGAAGCATATGCTTGTCCTGCTTTTGTTTGTGGTCCGGTTCCTGAATATCCACCAGTAAGATTTGAATTTATATATCTTAATGCAATAGAACCTGATACATTTTTTGCAAGTAAACGGCTATATCCAAAGTCAATAGCAAATTCGTTTGGCCTATGCTGACCGGTTACATTTCCAATTTGGTCGGTAAAAGTAATGTCGCCAAGAGAAAAGTATCTTAATGAACTACTAAGAGTTTGGCCACCACCAATTTTCTTGTAACCAGAAATATATGCTAAATTTATGTCATTTACCAATTGTCTTAACCAAGGGGTATAAGAAATAGCTATTCCAAAATCATTTTTCATAAATGCATATTTGGAAGGGTTGTGGTGTTGAGAATTAAGGTCGGGAGTGGTAGAAACTCCTGCATCACCCATTGCACCTGCTCTAGAGTCAGATGCTATTGTTAAAAACGGAACTGCTGTAGTAATTGTATTTACATCACCTGCTCGTCCATTTAATTCTTGAGTCGAAATTTGTGAAAAGCCAACAAATGGCAATATTATTACAACCCAGAAAGATATCAATTTTAAAACAAATCTTCTCATAATCAATTAATTGCTCTAAACTATGTAATTGCAAAATTACTACAAATTAGCTTAAAAACGAAGATTTGTTTAATTTATTATCTAAGGATAACTAATTTTTCAAATTTCTCTTGAAGTTTACCATCCGGAGTTTTTACAGCTAGTTTGTATACATAAACTCCTTTTCCAATTTTATCGCCATAATCGTCAAGCCCATCCCAAGGTATAGGCGAACTATGAAAACTATCATTACTTAAAATTGTTTTAATAGATTTAATTAATTTGCCCGTAACTGTAAATACTTGTATTAATACATCTAAACTAGAATTTTCTTGATTGTGATCAAAGTAAAATGAAGTATTTGTTGTAAACGGATTGGGATAATTAAAAATATTTCCAATTGTTAAATCCTGAGCTTCTGCAACAAAAAATTCTGTGTATGCTTCTGTTGAGTTATTGCAAACATCCCATGCTTTAAATTTTAAGTTATGTTGACCGTTTGAAATACCTGCCATTGGATATCTTACAATACCGCTTTGGTAATTATTTAAATTTCCTTCGTAGTAATCATTAAGGACAATTGTTTTTGCTGTATTGCCATCTAATACTGCAGTAATATCATGACCAATACCATTTCCAACAGTATTTATTCCATTATCGTCGTTAAGTTTTGCGAAAATATCGGGATTTTCATTTGTAATTCCACCATAAACAAAATTATCATCATTCATAAATAACTGAACTTGCGGTCCAACATTATCAGTAATGCTACCTGAAGAATTTCCTCCAATATTTATACGTGTAAACCCTTGAGCATCAAAGACGGTGTTGTTGTCTGCGTAATAGCTTATTTTTCCGTTTCCAATATTATACTGAATATCTTTAGGAATAACACACGAAAATTCGAAGTATGAATTATTTATTGAAGCTTTTCCTTTGTATAAAATGTTATTTTGAAGTTTAAAATAAAATTTCGAGCCTCCATCATTTGCAAGTGTAGACATTGTTATAGGTTTGTCGAAAATAGTTGGATATAAAGTTCCATTGTAATTGCTTACAATTGATCCGTCCTGATATTGTATATGTCCTTTAACTGTGATTTTATCCAATGCCTTAATTGTATCTGAGAAGTTTGAAGCAGCTATTCCGTTTATGCTATCTGTTACAACAATATATTTTGGATACGCTAATGTAATTGCTGGGTCGCCAAGTAAGGAAAAATTTCTTTTGTTAATATCTGCAGATGACGATGTTGCATTTTTTGCTAATCTGTAAATATCACCAAGCCTCATATAATATCCATTATTGTCTTTCTTGAAAATTCTACTTATAAAAGCAGTGTTTATAGCAAAATTTGAATTACTGTAAACTAATCTTGTTGTTGTAAACATTGAAATTGCTCCTCCTGAAGGATTTAATATTACCATTTCGCCAGCTGCAGTTCTTGCGTAATCGTCATATCTACTGAATTCGCATGTAGCTGTAATAAAGAGTGGTAATTTTTCAAAATTAGTCCACGAATTAACATCAGAAACTCCAATTATATGCTCGTGAGCAAGTCCTACTTCGTTTCCATGTCCTGTATAATTCATCATCAAAGTCCCTTTTTTCATTCTGTTAGAAATGGCTAGGTTTACGTCTGGATAGCGATCTCCATTTGGAGTGGTGATTTGAGGGAAAGCATCTAAAAATATTTTTTCAATATTAAATGAAGAATAAAGAGTGTCAACTAACGTACATAAAGAATTGGATTGAGACATATGTTCATTGCTATCTTCATCATCAGCAATATATGTAAGCCAGTTTTTCCAATCTCCATTTGTTGAAGGCTTGTAATAGTTAATAATTTTGTTTAATAATCCCTGGGCTTCTGTACTGTTTTTTACAGGAAGTCTTCCTACTCCAATATCAAGAGAACCAATATAGTCGCCTTCAGAATCTTCAAGCATTCCAAAATAATCATCAGTACAAAAAGAGTTGGTAGGTGAGGTAGATGAACTAGATTGAAAAGTTAGGATATAATTTGTATTTGTAGAAAAATTATGTCTGTTATCGTATGATCCATCACCATAAAATAACAAATATCTTGGCATTAATGAAGTATCGGTTCCTGCTCTATCATAAAACATTTTCATTAGGTCTTTAATTGCAGTAACATCTGGAGATCCTGAAGAAAATTCATTGTAAATAATTTCAGGAGTTGTAACTAAAACTGAAAGATTGTCATTAGTTCTGTGAAATTCTGCTAATGTGTTTGCATATGAAATAAAATCAGGATGCGAAACAATAACCATATCAGTTGCAGGTAATGCATGTAAATTTTGATTTGCAACTTCACCAACTGTTGTTGGAGTATAAAAAATGGTTCCATCAAAAGCAATATATTCGTGTAATGAGTCCGATTTTGTAGTAAAAGATAGAATGTTGCCATTTAACGTTGTTGGAACAATATAAGGTGATATCGGATTTGTAACATCCCATACTATTGTGTTTGAATTTGCATTTGAAATCTGAAAATCAGCATAATTTACTGGAGCCACAGAAGCCATATCTCTAAAATGTAATTGGCCTCCTTGCATTGTTAAACTTTTTCGAACATTCATGTCAATATAATCAAGCCAACCTTCGCCATCTTGAGCTGGTTTATTATATGTTATACTTACATTAAAATTTGTACTGCTTGAAGCAAATGATTTGGTGAATAACTCAGGATTTGCATAATTACTACTAACACTGGTAAGTGAAGTTGCTGGAATATTTGTATTACCTAAATTAGTTCCGTTAACATTAAATGTAAAAGAACTACCAACACTTGATCTGCCATATACCATTGAGGCAAGTTTTACTTGCTCATTTGTTATGGTTTGTGGGAAATTAAAGCTAAAATCGTGCGAAAGAGCAATGTTAAAGCTTTCGCCCACCCATAATTTTCCACTTTTAATAAAATTTACCGATTCTATTTCGTGGTATAGGTAATCGTCAAATGAGTTTACTGTAACATTTGAAGTAGTTGTTTCGGTAGGTAAAGTCTGAATTTGTTTTGAACTACCACCTTCGTCAGTAATAAAATAATATGATTCATCAGAATATGGATGAAGATTATGAAAATAAATGCTTCTTACTTTATCATATTTCCAGTATACTGGACCATGGCCATAAAAAAGAATAAAGTCACCATTATTAAATATTCCATCTGTCCCATTTTCAAACTTTATAGGATTTTCAACTAAGTCATCATATCTAAAAACACTGTTTTGAACCGAAAGAGCCTCACCGCCATTGCCGTAAATTTTTATATTAGCTGGATTTTGAAACCCGAGTGCGATAATTTGAGCATATGTTAATTTATAAATCCCATTTTGGGTGACTTTTATTTTTTGCCATTTACCCGAATTTAAAACCGAATTTGCAGCATATGTTCTGCTTTTTAATATTTTATTTGGATTGAATGATTCTGTTATTTTAAATTTAAATGAAACTAATTTTTCTATTGTTCCATTATTTTTATTTCGTCGAAGTGGAATAAAAGTTAATTCTAAGGTTGGTTTTTTCTTACTATAGGAAACTATTGAGTTGAAATTTATTTCTGCTGGAATGCTTTCTGAATTTAATAAATTTTTAAGCTGTGAAGTAGGAACTGTCTCAAAATTTGTAGAAATAATCTCAATATTACTATTGTTATTAGAAGTTAACATTTTGAATTGTTCGTGATAATATGGTAATCCGTTTGAAAGATTTTCATAAACCGCATTTGAGAAATATAACAACTCAAAATTATTTTCGTTTATTTTTTCAACTTTGTTTGGTAACCAATTAATATTTCTTTCTAAAATTTGTCCAAAAGTAAATTTAGCAAAAAATAAAAAAATGATAAAAAAGGCTGTAAATTGTAATTGTTTCATTATGTTCGCAATCTAAAATATGTAACGTCAAAAATACTAACAATTTTTCTCAAGATTTTTAAAAAACGAGTATTTTATATTATTATTGTAGTCGTTAAAAAAGAAAAAGTAATGTTAAGAATTGTGAGAATAATAAAATTATTTGTATAATTGCAACTTGTAGTAAAGTCCATTGAGATGATAAAAAAATACACTATTATTTTAATTGTCCTGTTATCAGGCTGTTGTGAATTTGTTTATGCTCAAGATCCTCAGTTTTCTCAGTTTTACGCCTCGCCTTTGTATCTTAACCCAGCACTTACAGGATCTGTTAAATGTCCAAGAGCTACCTTAAATTATCGAAACCAATGGCCTGCATTAGGTTCTACCTATGTAACCTACATTGCTTCTTATGACCAACAGGTTAGAGCACTTGAAGGTTCTTTAGGTGGTTACATATACTCTGATCAACAGGGTGATGGAGCAATGTCAACGCTTAATGTAAGTGGAATTTATGCTTATACATTTGTATTAAACCGTAGAGCAAATATAAATTGGGCTTTTCAGGCTTCATTTATTCAAAAGAAACTTAATTGGGATTTTATTTTTCCAGATATGATTCATCCACTTTACGGACCAATTTATCCAACATCTGAAGTTTTGGTTCCAACATCTGAAGTTAAAAGACATTTTGATTTTTCTACTGGTGGGGTTTTATCAACAAAAAATTACTTTTTTGGAGTCGCAGTTCACCATTTAACACAACCTACAGAATCTTTCAGAGGAAATGATGATGCCGTTCTTCCTAGAAAATATACTATTCACTTTGGAACAAATATTCCAATAAAAGGTGTTGGTTTAAGAAAAGGTGATCTTATGTTATCACCAAATGTGTTGTTTCAACAACAAAAAGATTTCCAACAAATGAATTGGGGGTTATATTTAAGTCGTAAAGGTATTGTTGGAGGTATTTGGTTCCGTCAAAATCTTACTTTCCATTATGATTCATTTATTATGTTGTTAGGATATGTAAAGGAAAAAGTAAAATTTGCTTATAGTTATGATTTAACAGTTTCGCAACTTAAGAATCAAACTTTGGGTGCGCACGAGGTTTCATTTACCTTTATATTCCCTTGTAAGCAGAAGAAACCAAAGTTTAGATCAATGGTTTGTCCATCTTTCTAATTAAAAAGTTTGTGTTTAGTGCAATAATTCATTAATTTTGTGAGTTTTTAAATAGGAATTAATTAATAGGTTCAAAATATGAATACCAAATTTTTTCTAATCGTATTGTTGTTTGCAGCCTCAGTATCATTCTTTTCATCTTGTGATGTAAAGAGATCATCAAATACTGGCTGGGATTATAACGACGAAAAAACCGGAGGTTTTGAATACGTTTTTTATGAAGAACAAGAAACCGGTCCTGGTTTAGTTCTAATTGAAGGAGGTACATTCTCTATGGGTCGTGTTGAACAAGATGTGCTTTATGATTGGAGTGCTTTTCCTAAACGCGTAACAGTTTCGTCATTCTATATGGATGAAACTGAGGTAACTAACGTGAACTATCGCGAATATCTATTTTGGTTACGTCGTGTTTTTATTGATTATCCTGAGGTTTACAAAATGGCATTACCTGATACATTGGTATGGAGAAGTAAGTTAGCGTTTAATGAACCTTATGTAGAATTATATTTTAGACATCCCGCTTATCAGGATTATCCTGTGGTTGGAGTTAACTGGTTACAAGCAAGTGATTATTGCGCTTGGAGAACTGATAGAGTAAATGAACTTATTATGGTTCGTGAAGGTTTACTTTATATGGATCCTACCGGACAATCAGGTGAAGAAAATTTTAATACAGAATCTTATTTATCTGGTCAGTATGAAGGGGCAGTAAGGGACCAAATGCCAGATTATGATCCAAATAATGAATATAGAAAAGTTCGTATGGAAGATGGAATTTTTCTCCCAAAATATCGCCTACCAACCGAAGCTGAATGGGAATTTGCTTCTTTAGGTTTAGTAGGTAATATGTTAGCTGACGAGCGTATTTTTAGCGAAAAAATATATCCTTGGAATGGTCACTATATTCGTGTTGATGACCGCTCGGGATTTGATACAAAGGATATTGGCCAAATTAGAGCTAACACAATGAGAGGCCGTGGAGATTATATGGGTATGGCTGGTGCACTTAATGATCATAGCGATATTACTAGTAATGTTAAAGAATATTGGCCTAATGATTATGGCTTATATTGTATGGCAGGTAATGTTAACGAATGGGTTATGGATGTTTTTCGTCCTCTAACTTTTGAAGATAATGATGATTTCCGTCCTTTCCGCGGTAATGTTTATAAAACTCAGGAGCGTGATGATGAAGGAAATATTGCAGAGAAAGATAGTTTAGGTGCAATAAAATACCGTAATGTTTCAGATGATGAGGCTTTTAATCGTCGTAATTACAATACCGCTGATAATATTAATTATTTAGATGGTGATTTTGAGTCAAGTCTAGATTATAAAAATATGGATGAAGCTAGTAAGGAGAATAAAGATAATACCAATTCAAAAAGAATGTATAATTCTGGTAAAACTCAAGTTGGAGAAAATGGAAAACCAACATATAGAGGTGGCGTGGGTATGCAATCAATGATTGATAACAGACAAAGAGTGTTTAAAGGTGGTGGTTGGAAAGACCGTGCATATTGGATGTCACCCGGTACTCGTCGTTATTTGGATCAGTCACAGGCTCGTCCGGATTTAGGTTTCCGTTGTGCAATGCACAGAGTTGGTGGTTCACAAAGTATGGGACAATAAACAAAATTTCAATATATGAAAACCCCATTTTATGGGGTTTTTTTATTTTTAATAGTTATGAAAATAGAAGAAATTTATAAATTATTTACCCAGTGCAGTTCAGTATGTACTGATACTAGAAATATTAAAAAGGACTCACTTTTTATTGCTTTAAAAGGCGATAATTTTGATGGAAATAAATTTTCTAAGGAAGCAATTACAAACGGAAGTAAATTTGCATTAGTTGATAATACTGAGTTTGCCGATAATGAGAAAATCTTTTTTGTTAGTGACACATTGTTAGCATTACAGAATTTAGCAAGATTTCATAGAGAAAAATTTAATATTCCAGTTGTTGCTATAACAGGTACAAATGGAAAGACTACAACAAAAGAATTAATTTCAATTGTATTACAAGAAAAATATAATGTAACGTTTACAAAAGGAAATTTAAATAATCATATAGGTGTACCATTAACATTATTAGAAATAAATGTAGAAACTCAAATAGCTGTAATCGAAATGGGTGCAAATCACCCAGGCGAAATAAAAACATTATGCGAAATAGCTTTACCTAATTATGGTATAATAACAAATATAGGCAAAGCACATTTAGAAGGTTTCGGTTCTCTATATGGCGTAATTAACACTAAAACAGAAATGTATCGCTTTGTTAAGAAAAATAAAGGGAAAATATTTATTAATACAAATAATGAAATCTTGTTATCCCATATTGATAATAATGAATATATAAGTTATGGTGAAAGTGAAGATTGTTACATGATTGGCAAGAATCCAAGTTCAAACCCTTTTTTGCAATTAGAATGGAAAATGTATAATAATAGCATTTGGAATACTGTGCAAACCAATTTGGTCGGAAATTATAATTTCGAAAATGTTCTTGCTGCAATTTGTATAGGAAATTATTTTGAAGTTGAAGAACATATAATTATAAAAGCAATAAACAATTATAAGCCAACTAATAATAGATCTCAAATAATAAAATCAGAGAATAATACTATATTAATTGATGCATATAATGCAAACCCTACTAGTATGTTTGCAGCACTTGAGAGTTTCTTTGAAATGAAAGGTGAAAATAAAGTACTTATTATTGGTGATATGCTTGAGCTTGGAAAAAATACTGAAAACGAACATAAAAATATTCTACAGTTAATTCTTCAGTCTGATATTAAAGAAGTTTTTTTAATTGGGAAAACATTTGTTAAAATTTCTGAGAATTCTAATTTAAAAACATTTGAAAGTGTAAGTTTATTTAAAGAGTATTTGAAAAATAATCCTTTGCTTAATAAACAAATACTTATAAAAGGATCACATGGTATTCATTTAGAAGAACTAATTCCTATTCTGTAAATTAAGGACTTAGTCTTTCTATTTTCCAACTTTTATTTTTTTCAAATCTATATTGAATTCTATCGTGAAGTCTGTTAATTCTTCCTTGCCAGAACTCAAATAAAATTGGTGTAACAATATATCCACCCCAATTTTCAGGACGCTTTAAAATGTTATTGATAAGTGTCTCTTGCTGCTGTATTACAAGATTATTATAATCATTTATAACTGTACTCTGTTCTGAGATAATTGCGCTGGCCTGACTCTCAACTGGTCTGGAATAAAAATATTCATCAGATATTTTAGCTGAGGTTTTTTTTATTGTTCCCTCAATCCTTACTTGCCTTTCTAGTGATGGCCAAAAAAATAATAATGCAACATTTTTATTTCCTTCAATTTCTTTACCCTTTTTGCTGTTATAATTTGTGAAGAAAACAAATCCTTTTTCAGAATAATCTTTTAGTAATACAAATCGAGAAGATGGTGATAAGTTTTTGCTTACAGTAGATAAAACCATCGCATTTGCTTCAAGTTTATCATTTGATAACACTTCATTAAACCATATTTCGAATTGTTTAAAAGGATCAATAGTTAAATTACTTTCGTTTAATTCTCCTGAATTATAATTTTTGCGTAATTTTGAGAGTTCGGGTTTCTGCATAACTAATATTTTCAACAAATATAATATGTCTAGAGTTGTTTACGGAATAGGAGAGGTTGTTTTTGATATAATATTTAAAAGAGGTATACCGGTTGACGGTAAACCTGGTGGTGCTATTTTAAATTCACTAGTTTCATTATCACGTTTAAAAGTTGATACAACTTTAATTGCAGATTGTGTTAACGATTCAGTAGGCAAATTAATTGAAAATTTTTTAGTCGGTAATAATGTTAATGTGGACAGTATTAAATGGTATAATACCGGTCGGTCTAGACTTGCGTTAGCGTTTCTAAATACGAGTAACGATGCAGATTATCTTTTCTATAAAATGCAATCAGAAGAAAATTTAAATCTTAATTATCCTATTCCGGTTGAGAGCGATATAATTTTATTTGGATCTTATTATGGCATTAAACCCGAAATAAGAAATGGTTTAACAGAATTCTTGAACAAAGCTTCAATTGCTGGAAACTGTATTGTTTATGATCCGAATTTTAGGAAATCTCATCTTTCAATGCTTGAGCAAGTGAGACCATTTATTTATGAGAATTTTAAAATCTCTGATATTGTTAAAGGTTCAAGCGAAGATTTTTATTATATTTTTAATGAAAAGTCACCTCAGGAAATTTATAGAAAATTTGTAGAATGTGGCGGAAAAATTCTTGTTCTTACTTCAGCAGAAAAAAGTGTTTGGCTTTTTCATCCCGATTTTTCTTTTCAGGTAAAAGTTCCAGAAATTAATCCGATTAGTACAATCGGAGCTGGGGATAGTTTTTCTGCAGGTGTAATTTATGGTTTAATTTCTAATAATATTGCAAAACAAGATATTAAGAATCTTGATGAAAGTGTTTGGCTTCAGATAATTAATTCTGCAATAAAATGTGCAATTTCTGTTTGCATGAGTTATGAGAATTATGTTCCTCAAAATTATAATCTTGCCTTAAAATAAATATTATTTATTTTTTATCAGCAACAATCTTAAAATCTAGAAACCTTTTTTGAAGATTTATTTTTGAAACCACAATTCTTACAGGATCACCAAGTCTGTATCGTTTCTTTTGATTTTTACCATAAATAAGATAATTTTTTTCATCATAAACATAAAAATCATCATCTAAATCGCGAAGAGCAATCATACCTTCGCATTTGTTTTCAACTATTTCAACATAAATGCCCCATTCTGTAACACCAGAAATAACACCATCGAATTCAATTCCGATTTTATCGCTCATGTATTCAATTTGCTTGTACTTTGTTGAGGCTCTTTCTGCGTTCGCTGCAACTTGTTCCATTTCTGAAGAATGTTTGCATTTTTTTTCGAATTCCTGAGCGTTTACAGATTTTCCTTTATTCAAATAGAAATCTAATAAACGATGAACCATCATATCCGGATATCGTCTGATAGGCGAGGTAAAATGTGTATAGTATAAAAATCCTAATCCATAGTGTCCAATGTTACTTGTTGAATATTCTGCTTTTGCCATCGACCGAATTGCAAGACTTTCAATCATGCTTTTTTCAGCTTTACCTTCTAGTTCTTGTAGCAATTTGTTCATCGAACCTGCAATAGCTTTATCTGAACCAAAATTGACTTTATATCCAAATGTTTTAATAAAGTTTGCAAAAGTTCTTAGCTTCTCCGAGTCTGGTTTATCATGAATTCTATAAACAAAAGTTTTTACAGCTTTTTCGTCTTTCTTTTTTCCAATAAATTCAGCTACTTTTTTATTTGCAAGTAGCATAAATTCTTCAATTAATTTATTAGAGTCTTTATTAATTTTAAAGAATACATGAAGTGGTTTTCCGTTTTCATCAAGTTTAAATTTTACTTCAACTTTATCAAAACCAATTGCGCCTTTTGCAAATCTTTTTGTTCGGAGTTTTTTTGCCAGATCTTGAAGAGTCAGAATTTCTTTATTAAAATCGCCTACTCCGGTTTCAATTATATTTTGTGCCTCTTCGTAATTAAATCTTCTGTCGGAATTAATTATTGTTCTTCCAAACCATTCGTTTTTAATTATTGCATCATCATCAATTTCAAAAACTGCAGAATAACAAAGCTTATCTTCGTTTGGTCTTAATGAACATAATTGGTTCGAAAGTTTTTCTGGAAGCATTGGTACAACTCTGTCAACAAGGTATACAGATGTAGCGCGGTTAAAGGCTTCAACATCTAATTCTGAGTTGTCTTTAATGTAATGTGTTACATCAGCTATGTGAACACCCACTTCCCAGTTGCCATTTGTTAATTTTTTAAGTGAAAGTGCATCATCAAAATCTTTTGCATCTTCAGGGTCAATTGTAAACGTTGTTATATTCCTAAAATCACGTCTTTCAGAAATTTCTTTTGCTGTAATTTGGTTTGGAATTTTATCAGCAGCTTTTTCAATATCATTAGAAAATTTTGCAGGAAGATTAAATTCTGCAAGTATAGCATGCATTTCAACTTCATTGTCGCCTGCATAACCTAAAACTTCGACTACAACTCCAATTGGACTTTTGCTTTTTCTTGGCCATTCTTCAATTCTTACTATAGCCTTTTGTCCATTTTTAGCGTGATTTAAATTCTGAGAAGGAATAAAAATATCATAAGGCATATTTCTGCCATCAGGAATCATAAATGCATATGAGCCGGAAATCTCAATTACTCCCACAAAAGTATTTGTTGATCGTTTTATAATATCAACAACTTCACCCTCGAGTAAATCTGGTCGGCGACGTGCGTATAAATAAACTTTTACAATATCACCGGTTAAAGCATGGTTTAAGTTTTTCTGAGAAATTGTTATTTCATCATTAATCTCATCTGTTAAAATAATTCCCATACCATTACCACGCAATTCAACAGTGCCAGTAACATATCCTTTAGGTGATGATAGTTTATATTTTCCAGTATATACTTCTTCTAAAACTTTAAACTCAGCTAAATCCTGCAAAGCAAGAATTACTAATTGCTTGTCCGATTCACCATCAATCTCAAGCTGTTTGCAAACTTGTTTGTAATTGTATGTTTTTGATGGGTTATTATTTAAAAGAGCATGAACTAAGCCTTTTATTGCTTTTTTATTTAGCCCTGTTTTTCTTACACTTGGTTTTTTTGACATCTTTAATATTATAAATTTGACTTTAATTATTACAAAGGTTATAATAATTCGTTAATTTTACGAAAATTATAAGTTAAATGAAAGCTAATATTTTATTAATTCTATTATTGTTTTCTCAGTATCTATTTTCACAAGAGGTTACTTTTGATGGAATAGAAACAAAAAATGAAGTTACTTATTTAAAAGGTACAAATGAACCTTTTACTGGAAAAGTTATTGCATTTAATGGTAATAATAAAAAAACTCTTGAAATTGAGTACAAAAATGGTAAAGAAACGGGTACAAATAAAACCTGGTTTGCTAATGGAAAGTTGATGAACGAGACTCAGTTAACTGATGGTAAGATTGATGGTTTGTGGATTGATTATTATGATAATGGAAATAAAATGAATGAGATTACATATGAAAATGATTATATGACTGGTCCGTGTACACGTTGGTATGAGAATGGAAATGTTAAGGAAAAAGGTAATCACCATCATTGCAAAGAGCAAGGTTATTGGGAGTATTATTATGAAAATGGAAAGAAGCAAACTGCCGGAGATTATATTGATTCACAAAAAAAAGGTGTTTGGACTGAGTGGAATGAAAAAGGAGAAGTAGTGAAAACTGTGAATTATTAAATTAATAATTTTACGGTTAGAGTAATTTATGCGCTCCTTTATTTCGGATTATAAACTACAAAAAACTTTAATGCAATATTATCATTTGTAGCAATACCCATTAAAGACGGGTTTTCAATTTTAAAATCAGATATTTTTACATTAAATGCACCTGTAACTTCTATACTTGTGTCGGTTGTTTTGCTAGAAGCTTCAAATGTTATTGATTTTGTAACACCGTGAAAAATAAGGTCGCCGGTTATTGATAATTTTGCATCATCTCCAGTTATTGATGTACTGGTAAATGTTACTGCCTGATATTTTAGTCCTTCTAAAACTTCAATCGTATGAGAGTCGCGGTTGGCATTTTTGCTATCAAATGTAGAAACAGGAATTGATACTGCAACTTTTACTATTTTTTTAGTTTCAAGATTAAATATTAAAACAGATAGTACATTTTTACTAGTTGCTTCCCAGTCGTGCATTGGGTGCGACATAGCATAAGTAACATATGATTTGGCTTTATCGGCACCATATTTAACTGTTGTTTGGGCTCCAATATTTGAATATATAAAAAATATTGATATTATGAATATTGTTATTTTTTTCAAGGTAGCTAAAATTTAATAATTACTTCGGCGGCAAGAAATGCACCAAATGTGGTAAATGCTACTGCTCTATGAATTTTCTGCATTTTAATATCTCCTTCTGTAAAATCAGCTAAAATATTAGTTGCAATCATACCTGCAAAATGAATCATTGCTAAATATTTATGAATCTTTATACTGCTATAACCCTTTCTTTCATTTAGCATTTTTGGTGGCGAAAAAAGTGCGAGTGATGTAGTAGTAAAATATCCAATGTTAACTCCAGCAGCTAATCCTTCGTGCAAATCTTTTATTCCTTGATCTCCATTTATTAATTTAGAACCAACATAGCCCTGACCAATCATTCCCAGTGAAGTAACTACGCCCAATATTTGGTGAGTAACCAACATTGTTCTTCTTAACTTTAATTCTTTTGCTCTTTTTTCAGGAGTTAATTCAAAAGCATTGAAACTTCTCATTAAACCTTTTTCACCCCATAAAAGTCGTTGAGTAATAATCATGTGATCTGGTAATAGTTTTTGCTGGATTGAACTATCAGAAGTTAATGAACCTAATAAATCATCTTGAGGTATGGTGTCGTTCTGAGATTTAAGTTGAATGCTAAAAATCAAAAATACAGCGAGTAAGGAAATAATTAATTTATTCATCGTATAAAAATAATTTTACGCAAAGTAGTACTTAATAATCATATTATGATTCTAAGTAATCTGAAATATTGTTAAAATAGCTATAAATGCTTTAAGGTAACATTTGCAATTGTCTCACCAATTGCAAGCGATGCAGTAGCAGCAGGTGATGGGGCGTTACAAACATTAATGACACCAGGATTTTCGTAAATTAAAAAGTCATCGGCAAGCGAACCTGCTCGTGTGCATGCCTGAGCACGTACACCTGCACCACCTGTTACTGTGTCATTTATTGTAATTGATGGAACCAAAGTTTTAAGCGAGCGGGTAAATGCTCTTTTATTAAAAGAACGATAATATTCACCAAATCCCATTTTTAAATGTCTAAACATTACTTTTTGAAAGCCTCGCCATGTAAGCGATTCCCATGCTTCAGAAAATTTGAAACTTGTTTTATGGTATCCCTCTCGTTTAAATGCAAATACTGCATTGGGACCTGCTTCTACTTTTCCGTCAATTCTACGTGTAAAATGAACACCTAAAAATGGAAATGCAGGATCGGGAACAGGATAAATAAGATTTTTAACAAGGTGTACCCTTTCTTTTGCAAGGGTATAATATTCACCTCTGAATGGGATTATTTTAACGTCTAATTTTGGCAAAGTTAGTTTTGCTACTTTATCAGAGTATAATCCGCAACAATTTACAACAACTTTTGTCGAAAATTCTCCCGATTCTGTTATAACCTTAGTTTCATTGTTGGTTCTTGTAATATTTGTTACTTTATGATTGAATTTTAATTCGCCATTATATCTTGTTTGAAATATTTCAGCAATTTTTTCGCAAACAACAGTATAATCAATTATACCTGTATATGGGACATAAATAGCAGCAACACCTTTTGCATAAGGCTCAAAATCTTTAATTTTATCGCCTGATATTTTTTTAATTTCTGTTAATCCGTTTTGAATACCTCTTTCGTAAAGAGCTTCCAATCGGGGTAATTCACTATTATTTATTGCTACAATTAATTTTCCGCAAAGTTCAAAAGGTATATTTTCTTTTTTACAAAAATCGAGAAGCATTTTGTATCCTTTAATACAATTTAATGCTTTTAGGCCTCCAGGTTTGTAGTAAATTCCAGAGTGAATTACACCGCTGTTATTTCCTGTCTGATGTGCTGCTACACGATTTTCTTTTTCTAAAATTAATACTTTTAATTCTGGTTTTTGTTCTTTGATTTTTAGTGCTGATGCCAGTCCCACTATTCCACTTCCTATTACAATTACATCGTAATTCATTTCCTGTTATTCTTTATTAGTATTTAATGTTAAATTTATTGCTATCCAAGCCATAAGTCCATGAGTCGTTTCTAAGACACTTTCGTCAATATTGAAGCGAGAGGAGTGTAGAGGATGATTTGTGTCTTCGTTATTATTTGCTGTTCCTAATCTGTACATTGTTGCAGGATATTCCTGAGCAAAATATGAAAAGTCTTCTGCAGTCATTCTAATATCCATGTCAATAACATTCTTGGCACCTAAATATTCCTGAGATAATTTTCTTGATTGTTCAGTTATATTTTCGTTATTTATTAAACTAGGGTATCCGTTCATAATTCTTACATCGCAATCGCCGCCCATGCTTTTAGCTATGGATTTTGACATTAATTCAATTTCCTTTAAAGCCTCTTTTCTCCATTCTTCGTTCATTGTGCGAAATGTTCCTTCAATAATTACTTCATCGGGTATAATGTTAGTAGCTCCGTTTGCAATAACTTTTCCGAATGAAAGTACCGAAGGTATTGCAGCAAAAGCTTTGCGACTAACTATTTGTTGTAATGCAACAATTATATGAGAAGATATTAGAACTGTATCTGTTAACTGATGAGGCATTGCTGCATGTCCACCTTTACCTTTTACAGTTATATAAATTTCATCTGTAGAAGCCATGTACATTCCACTTTTAAATCCTACTGTTCCCGCTTTCATTGAAGGATTTACATGTTGCGCAATAACTATTTCCGGTTTATGTTCATTAAAAATACCATCAGCTAGCATTTGTTTTGCTCCACCAGGTAATTTTTCTTCGGCAGGTTGAAAAACAAATAAAAATTTACCAGATAATTCAGATTTTAGCTCATTTAAAATTAATATAACACCCATTAATGAAGAAGTGTGAACATCATGCCCGCATGCATGCATAACACCTGTGTTTTGCGATTTATATGAGCAAATATTTTGTTCTGTAATTGGTAAAGCGTCAATGTCAGCACGGAGAGCAATGGTTTTTCCGGGTTTACTTCCTTCGATAATTGCGAGTATCCCATTTCCTGCAATATTATTTTTAAATGATATTTTATTATTTGTTAGAAATTTTATGATGAATTGTGAAGTTTCATTTTCTTGAAATGAAAGCTCAGGATTAGCATGTAAATGATGCCTGAATTCGATTACTTTATCAGCATATTTTGCTGCAAGTATTTTTAATTTTAAAATATCCATTTTATTTTCCTAAAATCATTTTTAAACCTATAATAATTACAACACCGCCAAATATTCTTTTTAATATGTTATCTGGTATTTGAACTGACCATAATGAACCTAAATAAGCCCCAATAAAAAATGCTAAAGCTAAAACAATAGCATACTTAAAGTTTACGTATCCACTCTTGTAATAATTCATTACTGCAAGAAGTCCAATTGGTGCTAGCATAAAAGCTAAATTTGTGCCTTGTGCCTGATGTTGCGTAAAGCCCATAAACATTACTAATGCAGGAATAACAATAACACCACCTCCTAAACCAAACATTCCGCCAAAAATACCGGCAATTAAACCAATAAGTATAAGTGAAAATAATTCTGTCAATCCCATTTTCATATTGTTAGAAATCAAGACTTAATGAAAGGTAAAATATTTTTGGTAGTATAACATTGTTTTCAATTCCCCATGCCCAATCGGCTCTAATAAAATATCCTAATAGTCTGCTTCTTAAACCAAATCCATAACCATAAACAATTGGCTGACGATCTTTATCAATGACAATTGTTATAGGACCATTTCGAATTATTTCATTATTATATGCATTTTGTTTACTGTATGGTGAACTTCCACTCCATGCTGTACCTACATCAAAGAATCCTATTAATTGAAAATTTTCTAGCAAATCGCTATGTATAGGTCGATTCATGAGGTATTTAATAATTGGCCATCGTAGTTCGTTATTTAAAACAGCAAAACTATTTCCATTTCTTATGTTTTGTGTAAACCCACGCATGTTAGTAGCCACTGCCTGGTATGCGTAATTTTGGTTTTGGTCTATTAATACGGATCTGTCAAAAGTTTGAACTTTAGTGCTTAAATTAATCCAGTTATCTACACTACCTAAATAATAAATAAGTTTACGGTTACCAAATGATGTACTTGCACCAAATCGAGTTGCTAAAATTAACTCACGATGTATTTTTTGATAATGGCGAAAATCGCAACCTATAACAAATAAACTAGATTTTTTTGCATCTACTTGTTTGTAGGATTCAAAAAATACTTTTGAACGTGTTCCGTAATATAAATTTAAGCCTTTATTTCTTGTGTTATCATATATCCATTCAGCTTTTGCTCCCAGCCAGGAACTAACTCTATCATCTGCTTGTAATGTGTTTAAATCTGTAGAAAGAAATGTGCTTTTATCGTATCTAAGGTTAGTTGTTAACCTAACTGACATAACTTGATTAAATGGATATTTTAAAATATAATGTAGTTCGTGAGTATGAGTTTTTATTAAAGCATTAGCCATTGCGCTATTTAATGCTAAGCGGTGAAAAACTAATTGCTTGTCTAAACGTTTTTTCAAATTCTCGAAACTTAACAAATACTCGTTACTGTCAAAATTTCCTGCAAAACGCACACCACCGGTAATTTTATAATCTTCAAAGACATCAGTTGTTCCAACTTTAAAGAAAATGTTAAAACCTGGATTAAAATAAAACGGACCACCTGTAAAAGGCTGATATGAGTTACTTAGAAAACCAAAATCTACCTGGCTTACAACTGTATTAGTATAAAATGAAGTTAGGTAAAGTCTTGGTCGTAATTCAATTACTTGTGTGCTGTCTGCTTTTGTAGTTGCTTTTGCACTGTCTGTAACAGGTAAATATCCTCTTTGTTTATTCTTTTGAAATTCGAAAATGTAATTATTAATGTCTATACGCGATGTGTCATAAAATTGAACATCAATAATCGTATTTACAATAACTGTATCTCCTCTTGCTTCTTTAATCTTTTTTGCTTTATTTATGCTATCTAGTTCAGCAGTTTTTTTAATTAAATCTATTCTGTAATTTGTTAATTTATTTTTTACTTCGATTGTATAATCAGGTATGCCTGATAATAAATAGTTACGTCCTTTTCTGTAAAGAATTTCAGAATAAGATTTTCCTTCAGGTGTTACAAATTGTTCTAATATATTTCTAGTGTAATTTGTTAAAGATTTACTTTCGGTAAAATATCTAAAATGAGTTACAGTGTCTATAAAGTTTATTGTACTGTCAAATTTGGCATATTTGCGATTTATAATACCGCTTTCATCACTTAAATAAAGGTATTCGTGATGTTTTATTTGAAATGGGTATGTTTCGTTGCTTAAAGGGGTTTGAGTAATTCGAGTTAAAAGAGGTGACTTATTTTTATAATCAAATTGAAAAATATCATATGTTGCATCTTGAAAATTTATGGTTTTATCCATTCCAATAGTGTCGTTCTTTCGGTTTGATGAAAAAAGAATTTCGGTTGAATTATTTATAAATTTTGGAAAACGATCATCTGCAAGGTCATTTGTTATTTTAGTAAAAGTATTAGCTGCATTATTAAAAACATAAATATCAGTCTGTCCATTTTTTACAGCTGACATAACTATATTAAACCCATCCTGAGAAAAGGAGTAATCTAAAATTTTATCAATATTAAAAATTTCTTTCCATTCTGCTTTTTTTTCTTCTAAGTCATAAAAGTAAAGTCGTATGGTGCCTTTCTCTTCGGTAATATATGAAAATATTTTACTTGAAGGATGCCAAGCTAATAGCGGAAAAGAATAATCATTAATCTGATCAAGGCTATGTCCTAATCTAAAAATTCTTTTTCCTTTCTTTTCTTCATTTGTTTTTATATAAATGCGGTTTTTTCCTATCTCATTTGTTTGGTATGCAAAGTATTTACCATCTGGACTTTCTGTAAGATTCTGATAGATTTTTGATTTTTGTGCTCGTTTAATTACTTTACCTGTTTTGGGAAATTCTCTCTGTTGCTCATCTGTGTAATATTTTTCGTCGTAATAATTAAGCCATTCTAACGATAAATATTTCATTGGAAGTCCGAGTACATATAAAAATCCGCTTTCACTGTTTTTGCTAACTCTGGTTAAATAAAGAATGTTAGGAATTACTTGTTTGCCAAATTTTTGTGCAATAAAATACCAGATTGAGTGACCTGCATAAACAGCATCGTTTCCAGATAGTCTGTTAAACTTTTCGAATTTACCTGTTAGAATTCCATCACGAACGTAGTTGTCTATTTCAACATTCCAATCGTCAGATAAATATGAAATAATTCCTTTGTAATACCATTCGGGAAGAGTAAGTAACGTTGAGTTTGTGACTTTTGCTGTAAAGTCGCTTCCGTAAATCATTTCATTTACCATTACTTCTGCAATTGCTGCATGAATCTGCTTTTGAAATTTTACATGGTCACCTTCGAAGTAAATAAAAACTTTATTATTAACAATTCTTGTTGTACCACCAATATTGTATTGATCGTTACCCGAAACTAAGCCAATATTACTTTGTCTGAAATCTGATAAGTTATTGTATACCAGAAAAATAATTCTCTTTTCTAAGGCGTAGCCAAAATAATTTTCTAAATCATTAATTCTCTTATTAGCGATACTGTTTGTAAAATCTGCTAAATTTTTTCCTCCTACATAAAAGTAAGTGTCAAATTTTTCTTGTCTGTAAAATTGCCAAACAAATTCTTTGTATTGAACTCTGTTTTTTCCAAAGTCCATTTGCATGCCGTTATAGAATTGGGCATTGGAGCTTAAAACTATTAAGCTAAAAAGAAATAATAAGCCGTATTTTATTTTTGTTTTTAGCACCATCATGGCGCTTAATTTTATTTGCGAATTTAATCATTTGTTTTAAGATAGTGAATTGATTGTAACAAGTAAATTTCATATTGATGTTAATATTTATCTTTGCATAATTTAAAGCGAAATGCAAAATTCTCTGTCAGAAATTAATCAAACTGTTGATACCCGTAAAAAGAGCGGTTTTTTTCGTAAGCTTTTTTCATTTATTGGACCAGCTTATTTGATAAGTATTGGATATATGGACCCGGGCAACTGGGCTACTGATATTGCTGCAGGAAGTAAGTTTGGTTATAGTTTGATGTGGGTATTACTTTTATCTAATTTGATTGCTCTTTTATTGCAAACTTTAAGTGCAAGGTTGGGAATTGTAAGGGGTTTAGATTTAGCTCAGGCAACTCGTGAAGCTTATCCGAAAATTGTAAATTTTGTACTTTATATTTTTGCTGAAATTGCTATAACAGCTTGTGATTTAGCAGAAGTAATAGGAATGGCAATTGGATTAAATTTACTTTTTGATATTCCATTAATTTATGGAGTGTTAATTACTCTTTTTGATACATTTATATTGTTATTTCTTATAAATAAAGGGATTAGAAAAACGGAAGCTTTTATAGTCGGATTAATAGCGATGATTGGATTAGCTTTTCTGGTTCAGATTATAATAGCTCAGCCAAATTATGTTGATGTTTTTGGAGGATTTATTCCAAAATTAGGTTCAACAGATGCACTTTATATAGCCATTGGTATTATTGGCGCAACAGTAATGCCGCATAACCTTTATTTACATTCTTCTCTTGTGCAATCACGAAAATTTAACAGAGACGAAAAAGGAATAAAGCAGGCAATTAAATTCAATTTTATTGATTCTTTTTTAGCATTAAATGTTGCCTTTTTAATAAATGCTGCAATTCTTGTTCTTTCGGCTTCTTCTTTTCATGAAAATGGACTAAATGAAGTTGCAGGAATTGAAGATGCCCATAAGTTGTTGGGCTCGTTGTTAGGAAGTGTGGCGCCAGTATTATTTGCATTTTCATTGATTTTAGCAGGACAAAGTTCAACTGTTTCTGGAACTTTAGCAGGACAAATTATTATGGAAGGTCATATTCACCTTCGTGTACAACCATGGATAAGGCGGTTTATTACAAGATTTATTGCAATAATTCCTGCTGTTATTGTGATTTTATTGTTTGGAAATGAGGGTACAGGTAAATTATTAATTCTAAGTCAGGTAATTTTAAGTTTGCAATTGGGTTTTGCTGTAATTCCAATGATACATTTGGTTAGCGATAAAGAAAAAATGCATGGATTTCAAATTAAAATATTCATAAAAATACTTGCATGGATTGCAGCATTAATAATTGTAATTCTAAATGTATGGATGGCTTTTTCTGAAATAAAAAGTTGGTTCGAAACACCTGGGTTTTCATTAATTTTAGGTTTTGTTATTTCATTATTTTCATTATTTGCTTTAATAATATTGGTTTATATAACTCTATCGCCTATGTTCAGAAGATTATTTAGAAAAGTAGTGCATGTTCCGCATTATAAGTACGAAACAATAGAAATTGTTCCAACTTCCTCGTATAAAATTATATCAATTGCACTTGATTTTAGTGTAGTTGATAAAGATATTTTAAATACTGCAATAAATATTGGAACAAAAGAGTCAGAATTTATTTTGATTCATATAATTGAATCGGCAAGTGCACTCGCATATGGTAATGAGAGCAGCGATTATGAATCACTAGAGGATGCTAAAACTTTAGAAAATTATGTACAACAACTGGTAAAAGCTGGTTATAATGCAAAATTTAAAATTGGATTTGGTAATCCAAGGAAGCAAATTCCTGTTATTGTTAAAGAATTTAATTCCGAAATACTTGTAATGGGAAGCCATGGTCATAAATTTTTTAAAGATATTATTTATGGAACTACTATTTCTGCAGTTCGCCATGAGGTTGATGTTCCTGTGTTAATTGTTAAAAAGAAGTAATTAAAAATATGATTATATTTTGTTACTTTTTTTCGTTAGTGAAGTCGATGTGTTTTGTTAGCCATAAATGGGATTTTGCTTCGCAAGATAATAGTTGCGGGTCAGGCCCGCAATGACGCTATTTTTTTAATATGTTCGTCATGGCGGACTTGATCCGCCATCTCCTTGACATTACAATTAATTGTTTCAAGAGTCCTCTTTTTCCATGGTCTGTGACACACATACCATCTAATTCTTTTGTTTCATGCGTCCTCGCATGAAACTGGTAGTTTATTCAATAACTAGTTTTGAATTAAAGCTGCCAATTGTTGTATTTATTTCAATAAAATAAATACCAGATCTTAAAAAGCTGGTATTTAAATTTAAACTAGTTTCGTTTTTATATCCTTTTTGAAATACTTTTTTTCCTGTAATATCTTTAATTGTAATCTCATTAATTTTTGCATCGTTTCCTTCTGTTTGAATGGAGATAAATTCTTTTGCAGGATTAGGGAATATATTTATATGAATATTGTTATTTTCTGCTTCGTCGCTTGATGAAGCTGGTGTGAGGAATATTGGTGCAGACCATAAATAATCGTCATCGGGTTGTTTTGCACGAATAAAAATCCAAGAAGAATTGTTTGTGTTTATTTGAAAAGTTGTATCAACTGATGAATGATTTACAGAAAATGAAGCCAGAGTTGTATTGTTGCTTGAGATAATTGATACATTATTCCATATCTCATTATCGCTATCGTTTAAAATAATATTAATAATAGAGTTTGCCGATTTTGCACAAAAACCGCCCATGTTATGACCGTTTAAAGTCATCCATACTTTTGCATTTTTATCCATAGTAGAAAAAGTTCTACGGTTATAAAGTGCATCAATAATTGAATTATATGAAAGTGTATTTGCGTATATCCCGCAACGTGTGTCATCAAGATTACCCCATGTCCAGTCGTGGTTGTCTTGGTTATTTGTTGCAGAAACGTGCCATCCATTATTTAAGGCAAGTTGATAATAAGAATCATCAGAAAACTTTTTTACTTCAATTAATCTGAATATTGAGTCTATTGTTGCAGTTTTGTATGCAAAATTATTCCAGTTATTTGTTCCCAATAAGCCGGGATGATTAAACTGAGCAATTGCATTTTGTTGATTTTGTAAATCTGTAAGAAAAGCATCCCAGTTATTAACGTTTAATGGCGAAGTCATACCGGTTGTATTAAATGCATTTACATGATTTATTGATGGTGAAGTCCATTCAAAGCCAGCCATGCCAACAAAAGATCCATTAATAGTAGATAAATTAGCAGAAATCTTAAGCGAATCCCATTCGTAGGATGAATAATAAATACTTTCAAGATGATCGGTAACAGCTAAAACATCAATATTTGCTACGTTGTTAGCATAATTAAAAGCATTTAATGGTACCCCAACACCACCAGAATAATCGGTATGACTGTGTAGGTTGCCATAATAACTGTTAAATTGAGCAAAAGTTAAATGAACTAAAATTAAAAATGTTAAAGATAAATATAATCTATACATAATGTTATTTTGTAAATATAGGTTCAATTATTTTAGGACAAATATTTTTCTCAAACCCGAGTTTTAGAAAACTATTAATTGCTGCTTTGCCTTTTTCTCCCAGATTAGTGCTGAATTCGTTTACGTATAATCCAATATGTTTCTTTGTGATTTCTTCAGAAGTTTCCTGAGCATTATTTCGTATAAATTGTTGCGAAGCATCTGGGAATTTATTTGCGAACTCTATACTCTCTTTAATTAATAAAGCAATATCTTTTTTTATTTTATCAGGAAGTGAGCGTTTTATTGCAATTCCGCCAAGAGGTAAAGGCATTTTAGTTTCTTTTTCCCACATTTCTCCCAAATCTGCAATTTTAAGCAAACCTCTTTTTTTGTAGGTAAAACGGGTTTCATGAATTACTAAACCAGCATCTGCTTCGCCTGATAAAACTACTTCTTCAATATCAGAAAATAAATATTCGCGAATATTTTTTTTATCTGGCTGCCAGAAAATATTTAACAACATGCTCGCAGTAGTGTAAGCACCGGGAATTGCAATTTTAATATCTTTTATCTCGTCGGGATAAATTTTTCTTTTACTTATTAAAAGCGGACCATTTCCAAATCCTAAAGCTGCTCCCGCCGGTAAAATCTGATATTTTTCGGAAACATGGGCATATGCGTGAAAACTTAATTTAGTAATGTCAAAATATTCTTCAAATGCATGATGATTCAGGTTTTCTACATCTGCCATTTCAACATCAAATTCATAACCTTTTAACAATATTCTTTTGTTAACAATGGCATCAAAAATATATGTGTCGTTAGGGCATGGCGAAAAACCTAATGAAAGTTTCATTTTAAAATCTTTTGAATATTTGAAATAATATTTGGTAAGGCTGAAGATAAATTTTCAATTGCTAGGTCTTTGTTCCAATTACTTTCGATTCTTGGTGCAACAAAATTTGATACTGAACGAATTTCGGCAAATGGAATTTTGTTCATTAAACAAACATAAAAAATAGCTGCACCTTCCATTGATTCAACATCAGGATGAAAATTTTCAATTACTTTTTTAATTATTTTCTTTTGTCCGTTTACAGTGTTAACTGTTATGCCATTTACTAAAGGAAGTTTTATCTTTTTTGCAAAATCATTTTTTAAAATTCCAGAGCTTGAAATTTTATCTTTTTCATGAATCGGAATGAACTTACCATTATTATCAATTCCAAAATCAGCAAACTGTTCAGAATCTACATTTACTATTGAGCCAATTGGAAATTGTTTACTAAAACTACCGCAAATGCCAATATTTAAAATAAAATCTGGTTTTGACTTTCGAATTGCATCAGTTAGAAAATAAGTTGTTTTAACCATTCCAATTCCGGTAATTAGAAATTCTAGATTTGGGAAATCGGTTTGAAGTTTTTTAATAGATGAAATACTTCCTAATTCTCCTTTAGTTGCAATTACAATTAATATTTTCACAGATAAAAATTTCAATAAACTTACTAGAAAAATTATAAATTAACAAGAATAATTTTTAAACATCCTAAATCCTTAGTCTTAAATCCTAAATTTCTAAAAAAAAAATGGTTATTTTGCATATTATAAAAAGCATTTATATGAGTGAGATTAAATTTGATCCAACAGAACACGAGGGTTTCTCTAAAATTGAAATGTATAATTCTGATACTACGAATTCTATTGCAGAACATTACAAGTGGATACTTGGATTGATTGGTGAAAATCCAGAACGAGAAGGTTTGCTTAAAACTCCTGAGAGAGTTGCAAAATCGCTCCAATTTTTAACACATGGCTATCATCTTGATCCTGTTGAAATATTAAATTCTGCAAAATTTAAAGAAGATTACAAGCAGATGGTACTCGTTAAAAATATTGAAATATTCTCGATGTGTGAGCATCATATGCTTCCCTTTTTTGGAAAAGCACATATTGCATATATTCCTAATGGTTATATTACAGGTTTAAGCAAAATTGCAAGAGTGGTTGATGCTTTTGCTCGACGTTTACAGGTTCAGGAAAGATTAACTTCTCAAATAAAAGATTGCATACAGGAAACACTTAATCCTCTTGGCGTGGGCGTTGTTATTGAAGCTCAGCATATGTGTATGATGATGCGCGGAATTCAAAAACAAAATTCTGTAACAACGACCAGTGATTTTTCTGGTGCATTTTTAAAAGAGCCTACCAGATCAGAATTTATACATTTGATAGGAGAGAAGTTACATTAAAAATTTGTACATGACTGAACTTCCACAACAAAATAACCCTCTTCACGGTGTCACTCTTGAGCATATTGTAAAGTATTTGCACGAATACTATGGATGGGAAAAATTAGGAAAAAAAATTAGGATTAATTGTTTTAATGATAATCCAAGCGTACAGTCAAGTCTTAAATTTTTAAGAAAAACTCCTTGGGCCAGAACAAAAGTTGAAGAATTGTATATTCGCTTAGTTGAAAGGAATATTAAGTGATTTTTAAAATAAAAAATCGTTGTAATTTTATTGTCTAATTTACAAAAAACTAAAATCAAATATTTATGAAAACAATTTTAAAATTATCATTTGTCATCTTTGTTATGACATTTTTATTTTCTTCATGTACAATGCAGAAAAGAGTTTATATGTCGGGCTACAACATTGAAATGAACAATGGAGTTAATAAAACAAATAAAAAAGAATTTGCTGAGAATAAAAATGGTAAAGCTGTAAAAACTGAAAAATCTAAAAATGTAGAAGCAGAAGTAGTTCAAGAACAGCCAGAGGTTTTAATCGCTTATGATTCAGAAGTGGCTGATAAGAATTTAATGTCAACAACAGAAAATTATATAGTGCTTTCATCATCTTCAAAAATTAATAATAGTAAAATTGAAAGTAGTCCGTTAATAAGTAAAAAGAAATCTATTTCAGCTATTAAATCATATTTTAAAGCAAGAATGCACCAACCTGCATTTAAAGAAAGTAGCTCTGAAGAAGAAATTCTGTTAATTATTTTATGTTTTTTATTGCCTCCATTAGCTGTTGGATTAGCTACTAATTGGGATACTAAAAAAACTATTATAAGTATAGTTTTATCATTATTTTTCTGGGTTCCTGGTATTATTTATGCTTTAATAGTAGTGTTAACTTAGTTTAAATATTTTCTAAAATAACAAAAGACTATAAATGTATTTTTAAAACCTTACTGGATAAATAATTCTGGTAAGGTTTTTTATTGCTCTTTGTTTATCTTGTTAATAAATGAATTTCTGTTGTCCGCGTTATAGTACTGGTAATTAATAAAATATAAATTTGATAATATTTTTTTGTAACTTTATTATATCTCTCTACGTCTTTCACAAAATCTAAAAAAACATGAAAATTCAAATTGACAATTTAAACAAGCAATATAGTAACGGAGTAAAGGCATTAGAAAATGTTTCGCTTACTATTAATAAAGGAATGTTTGGTTTATTAGGACCTAACGGTGCTGGAAAATCTTCATTAATGCGAACTTTAGCAACTTTGCAAGATGCAGATAGCGGTACTGCTATGCTTGGTGAAATTGATATTTTAAATAATAAAGAAGAGGTTAGAAAAGTTTTAGGTTATTTGCCACAGGAATTTGGTGTATACCCTAGAACTTCGGCTGTAGATCTTTTAGATTATTTAGCCTTAATGAAAGGTTTTAATAAAAGAAGTGAACGTAAGGAAATGGTTAGTTATTTACTTAATAAAGTAAATTTATTTGAACATCGAAAAAAAGCTGTAAGCAGCTATAGTGGTGGTATGCGCCAACGTTTTGGAATAGCACAATGTTTAATTGGTAGTCCAAAATTAGTTATCGTTGATGAACCAACTGCTGGATTAGATCCTGGTGAAAGAAATCGTTTTTATAATATATTAAGCGAAATAGGTGAGAATATTATTCTGATTTTATCTACTCATATTGTGCAAGATGTTAGAGAACTTTGCACTCAAATGGCAATTATGGATAAAGGTAAAGTATTGTTCAGTGGTAACACCGACGATGCTTTACTTCAAATAAGAGGCAAGGTATGGGAACGAAAAGTTAATAAGTCTGAATTACCACAATTTCAAAACGAATATAAAATAATATCAAATAAACTGGTTGGTGGAAAGCCATTAATTCATGCTTTTTCTGAAACCGAATTAGGTAATGGCTTTGTAAAAGCTGAAGAAAATCTTGAAGATGTATTTTTTGCAAAGTTGAATGAATTAGCTTAATCACCAATTATTAAAAAATTATGTGGAAATTTATAAAATACGAATGGAAATATTGGCTTAGTTCGCCAATGACCTGGATCTTTTTGCTGATAAATACTTTGCTAGTAATGGGCGCAGTTTCATCAGACAGCGTAAATATTGGAGGTGGAGTTGGAAGTGTACACAAAAATGCGCCTTATGTTATACAAACTTATTATGGTGTAATGTCGTTAATTTGTTTGCTTATGACTACTGCATTTATGAATGCAACAGCAAACAGAGATTTTGCTCATGATATGTATCAGTTTGTTTTTTCGTCACCAATTAAAAAACGAGATTATTATTTTGGAAAATTTATAGGTGCTACTACAATCGCCATTATTCCATTATTAGGTGTTTCGCTGGGAGCATTGATAGGACCTTTTATGCCTTGGGCTCAACCTGAAAGATATGGTGAAATAATCTGGAGTGGACATTTACAAGGGTTAATTACGTTTGGTATTCCTAATACAATTATTGCTGCTGCTTTGTTATATTTACTTGCAATTATTTTCCGCAGTAATATTGTTTCTTTTGTTGGTGCAATATTGATTTTAGTTTTGTACGGTGTTTCTGCTGGATTTACGCGTGATATAGAAAAAGAATGGTTGGCTAATCTACTCGATCCATTTGGTTTTCGTCCGGAAAGTATATTAGCAAAATACATGACAGTAGATGAAAAAAATCTTCATGCTGTTCCACTTATTGGTGCGCTTTTATCAAATCGAATAATTTGGATGACTATAAGCATTCTTACTTTAGTTGGGGCATATTTTAAATTTTCTTTTTCTGTTAAAAATAAAAAAGCAAAAAAAGAGAAAAAAGAAATCGAACATTCAATTATGCCGAATATGACTGTTATAAATTTTTCGGCAACAAATGCTAACTCTTTTTCTTTTTCGGCTCTATGGTATTTGATAAAATTCGAAACAAAAGCAATAATAAAAAATCCAACATTTATAATTATTATTATAATTGGTTTAATTAATTTAATAGCTGCATTATCAGTATTTACAGGAAGATATGGTGCAGATCAATATCCGGTTACTTATGATGTGATTGATGCAATAAAAGGTTCGTTTTATTTATTTCTTATCGCTATTATAACATTTTATTCTGGAGTTTTGGTATGGAAAGAGCGCGATAACAAAATAAATGAAATTCAGGATACCACACCAACTCAAACATCAATGTTATTTGTATCAAAATTATTTGCAATGGTTGCATCTATTGCTTTAGTTTTGGCATCAACAATAATTATTGGAATTATAGCACAAACTTTCTTTGGCTATTACCGTTTCCAATTGGATGTGTATTTAAAATCTTTATTGGTAATGGATTTATTGTCGTTTTCTTTTTTAGTTGTTATAGCTTTATTTTTCCATTACATAATTAATAATCGTTATATCGCATATTTTGCTTTTATTGTTTTTGTTATTCTTAACCAGTTTATTTGGGGAGTGTTTAAAATTAGCACAAATATGGTTAAGTTTGGTTCAACACCATCTGTTACATATTCTGATATGAATGGTTATGGACCTTTTGTTTCTTCTACAGTCTGGTTTAGTATCTATTGGGTAATTTTTTCAGTATTAGTATGTATTGTTATCTTTTCTTTTTATATAAGAGGCAAAGAAACCTGTTTTGGACATCGTTTAAGAAATGCAAAATATTTATTACTGAAAAATAAATTTGTAATAACAGGATGTGCAATTGTTTTTGTATTGTGTTTAAGTTTTGTTTATTATAATACTAAGGTTTTAAATAAATATGATTCTCAAAAAGAGCAAGAGAATAAGCAAATAGATTATGAAAAAACATACAAAAAATATGAATTATTAGCACAACCAAGATATTATAAGTATAATTATATAATTGATTTGTTGCCTTATGAACGAAGTATGAAAGCTACTATTGAAGTATGGGCAAGAAATATCTCAAATGAAACTATTAATGAATTGCATTTTACATTGCCTAATATTCCGGATAGTGTGAACATTATTATTAATGGGAGTAAATTAAGGGTAAATGATAAAAGATTGGGTTATCGTATTTATACTTTAGATAAACCAATGCAACCCAATGATTCAATTTTTATGAAATTTGATGTGTCAAGGATTACAAAAGGTTTTGAGAATGAAGTTAGTTTTACACAATTAACTCAAAATGGTACCTTCTTTAACAATACTGATATTACTCCTACATTTGGTTATAACAATAATTATGAAATAAGCGATAAAAATGATAGAGTAAAGTTTAAATTACCTAAGCGGTTGCGCATGGCAAAATTAAATGAGGATGATTTAGTTGCGAGATCAAATAACTACGTAAGCAATAGTGCCGACTGGGTTGAAGTAAATACAACAATTAGTACAGCTAATGATCAAATTGCCGTTGCTCCAGGAAGTTTAATTAAAACATGGGAAGCAAATGGAAAGAAATATTTTAACTATAAACTGGATCAAAAATCATTAGATTTTTATTCGTTTATTTCTGCAAAATATGAAGTTGCCCGTAAGAAATGGAATGGAATCGATTTGGAAGTATACTATATTAAAGTGCATGAGTTTAATGTTCCTAACATGCTAAAAAGCTTAGAAAAATCTTTAGAGTATTATACCAAAAATTTCGGACCATATTATCATAAGCAATGTCGTATTATTGAGTTTCCACGTTATGCAGGTTTTGCTCAGGCTTTTCCTGGTACAATACCATATAGTGAAAGTATCGGATTTATAACTGATTTGCGTGATGTTACAAAAGATGATATAGATCAGGTGTTTTATGTTGTGGCACATGAAATGGGACATCAGTATTGGGCTCATCAGGTATGTGGAGGAAATATGCAAGGTAGCGAGATGATGAGTGAAAGTTTTTCGCAATACTCTGCATTAATGGTAATGGAAAAAGAATATGGCAAAGATAAAATGAAAAAGTTTTTGAAATATGAAATGGATGGATATTTAAGTGGCAGAAGTACCGAATTTGAAGCAGAGCGACCATTGATGAAAACAGAGCAACAGGGATATATTCATTATCAAAAAGGAAGTGTTGTAATGTATTATTTAAAAGAAATGATTGGCGAAAATAAAGTAAATGAAGCTTTACGATGTTTGATAGATTCCTTTGCTTATAAGGCTCCTCCATATCCTACATCAATTTCAGCAGTTAATGCTTTCAGAAAAGTAACTCCTGATAGTTTACAGTATTTGATTAAAGATTTGTTCGAAAATATAACTCTTTTTTCAAACAGAGTTGTTGAAGCAAAATATAAGAAAACAGGCAATGAATATGAAATAACATTAAAAACAAGTTCCGAAAAATTTATGGCAGATTCTTTAGGAAAAGAAAAAAGTGTTCAAATAGCAGATTATATTGATATAGGCGTTTTTGCTAAATCTGATAATGACAATAATTTAGGAAAGCCATTGGTGCTGCAACGTTTGAAGATTACAAAAAAGGAAAATGTTTTCACTTTTAAAGTGAAAGAATTACCTTACAATGCAGGAATTGATCCATATAATTACATTATTGATAGGATGCCTGATGATAATATAAAAGTGTTAGGCAGTGAATAATTTTAATTTTTACAGTCATGGTGAGCGTAGTTGAACCATAGCTGCAAAAATCATGTTACCTTATAGCCAATGTTGGAGTTATCTCCAACATTTTTTATTCAACCTTTATAACGAGTCCTTTTAAATACTCACCCTCAGGATGATAAATACTAATAGGATGATCGTTTGGTTGAGTTAACTGATGCAGAATTTTTACTTGTCTACCTGTTGAGGCAGCTGCTGCAAATACAGAACGTCGGAAGTCATCTCTACTAACAACTTGCGAACAACTAAAAGTAAATATTATTCCACCAGCTCTGATTGATTTTATAGCTTTTGCGTTTAATCTTTTATATGCTTGTAAAGCATTGGTTAAATTTCTTGTATGCTTTGCAAATGCAGGTGGATCAAGTATAATTAAATCATATTTCTGATCAATGTTATCAATATATTTTAATATATCTTCGGTAATCACTTCGTGTTTATCATGAAAATTGTTAGCAACAACGTTCCTTACAGCTAATTCATTTGCTTTTGCTGAAGAATCAATACTGTGAACTGATTTTGCTCCGGCACCCAGTGCATAAACGGAGAATCCGCCTGTATATGAAAACATATTTGCTGCATCTCGATTTTTTGAATATTGAGAAAGTAGTTGTCGGTTTTCACGTTGATCAATAAAGAAGCCTGTTTTCTGACCTTCAACAAAATTTATTAGAAATTTAAAGCCATTTTCTAAAACTTCAATTTCGCTGTTTGCTTCGCCAATTAGAAAGCCATTTTCAGTTTTTTCGGTAAATTTAAAAGGAAGTGTTCCTGCACTTTTATCGTAAACAGCAATAAGCTTTTTGCCCATAATTGTTTTTAATGCATTTGCAATTTCAATTCGTGCAAGGTACATGCCACCACTATGGCATTGAATTACTGCAATTCCATTATAAAAGTCAACAATTAATCCTGGCAAAAAATCGCCTTCGCCATGTATTAATCTGAAAACATTTGTTGTTTCTGAATTATAAAGTCCACAAGAAATTCTATGATTAACAGCTATCTGAATTCTTTTTTCCCAGAAAGTAGAATCTATTTCTTCATTTTCAAAAGTTAATATTCTAATTGTTATAGAATCTGGTTGGTAATGGCCTTTTGCAATAAAGTTTTTTTCATTATCGTATAAATCTACAACGTCACCTTCTGCCGGATTACCTTCTGTTTTGCCTATTGCACCGGAGAATATCCATGGATGTAATCTTTTTACAGATTTATCTTTCCCGGATTTTAAAAAAAGTTTTGGAGTGTTTGTCATTATTTCGTTATGATTGTCACCCTGAGCGTCCGCCGCGGCGGATCGAAGGGGCTATTTATTTATACTAGACCAGATTCTTCACTATGTTCAGAATGACAAAAAGTATTTAATTGAAAATATATTACACATTGTTATTGATTATTCTGTTTCTGCAGAATTATTCTGAATTTTATTCTTTACTAATTCCTGATAAATTTTTAAACAAACCCATGCATCAGTTGCTGCATAAAGCATCTGGCTATGTGTAAGCTCTGGTGCTTCC
The DNA here is from genome assembly GCA_903837285.1 of uncultured Bacteroidota bacterium. Taxonomy (GTDB): domain Bacteria; phylum Bacteroidota; class Bacteroidia; order Bacteroidales; family GWA2-32-17; genus GWA2-32-17. Next base: position 85,797 of record CAILUD010000167.1, read on the forward strand.
CAATTTGTTAAACGTTGCGATTTAGAAATTTTGATTCCAAGTACAATTGCAGCTAATTTTTTTAACCCGTTATCAATAATTCCAAATTCGCATGAATATTTTTGAATATCAATGAATCCATTTACTTTAAAAGGTGAAACATTTTGCAATGCAGATAAATCTTGTCCAATATCGGCACCAATTTTAATAATATTTGGATTAGCAAAAAGTTCGAAAAGAATATTTAAAGATTTTAAATGGTGAAGGCGAAAAAGAAATGCTTTTTTATTTGTAGAAAGTTGTAACAATGCTACATGATTTTTTTGTCCTTTTACAAAAGCAGGCTTTGTTTCAGTATCGAAACCAATTTCAGTTTGTTTTTTTAAATACAAAACTGCTTTTTTTAGTTTTGGTAAAGTATCAACAAGTATCATTTCACCAACGAAATGACCTAATGGAAGTTTTTCAATTTCCTCTTTGGTTATATTTTGAAGAAAATCAGAAATCATTTCCCCATTCCTGTTGACGTTGTGAGATTAACCAGTTGCTTGTATCTGACTCTTCTTTGGCCGATTTTGTTGCATCCCAATCTGTATGGCCGTATAAAAGTTTGTGAAATGGAGTTTGAGCTGCTAATAATCTGAATCCCCAAAACTGTTCGAAATTTTGTTTGCAAATCCAAAGCGATTCTGTCATTATATATTCTTCACCAGTGCGATAACTCATCGAGAAATTTTTTAAATCCTGGTAAATATCGGCAATAATTTCTGAAAGTGTGGCTGTTGTGTTTTCGCCATTTTGCGATGCTGTTTCAGGAACTTCACAATCCAAATCATTTTCACCCAGTTTTGTAGAAATACTATCCTGAACAAAATTGTAAATTTCTTCGGTAACAAATTCTTCTGGACTACTTTCTTCTTCCGAATCAATTTTTGGCAACATGGATGCCTTTAAATATGTGAGAGGTAATATTTTATTTATTGCCAATGAGAAATCTAAAGCAGAGATTTCCTGACTTTTTTCGATAAAACCACAAAATTCTACGGCAACTGTTACAAATTCCACAACATTGCGCGAATAAATAGGAAGTTCGAAATTGTTTGAACCAGACATTTTATTATTTTGTTGCAATTGCTTCAATTTCTACCAAACCACCCAAAGGTAATTTTACAACTCCGTATGCAGCGCGTGCAGGAGCTTCTTCGGTAAAAAATTTACCGTAAACTTCGTTCATTGCTTTAAAATTATCCATGTTTTCTAATAAAACAGTGCACTTTACTACGTTTTTATAAGATAATCCTGCAGCATCCAAAATTGCTCCCATGTTTTTTAAAACCTGTTCGGTTTGCTTTTCAATTCCTTCAACTAAAGTTCCTGTTTCGGGATTAATTCCTAACTGACCAGAAATGTAAACTGTATTATTTGCTTCAATTGCTTGACTGTAAGGACCAATAGCTTTTGGTGCTTTGTCGGTTGAAATTACTTTCTTCATTATTTAAATTCTAAGTTTGTAATTTTTAATTTTGCTCAAAAGTAGTAATTCAAAATTATTTGTAGTTTGATAAAAAACATTTCCATAGTTATTGTTGATAATTTTGATTCGTTTACGTTTAATTTATATCATTATTTACAGCCATTAGCTAAGAATATTGGGGTTATTAGAAATAATAAAATTTCTTTAAATTCTTTAAAAAAAAATGATGCTGTAATAATTTCACCCGGTCCGGGAATGCCCAAAGATGTTCCAATTTTAAAAGAAATTATTCTAGAATTTGGAGAACTAAAACCAGTTTTAGGCATTTGCTTAGGTCATCAAGCTATTGCGGAAGCTTTTGGCGGTAAGCTTTTTAACATGCCGGAAGTATGGCATGGAGTTGAACGTAAAACCAATGTAATTTCTGAAGATTATATTTTTAATTATATACCTAAAGTTTTTAAATCTGGCAGATATCATTCCTGGGCTGTAACAGACGAAAATTTTCCTGATTGTCTTAAAGTTACCGCAAGAGATGAAAATGAAACTATAATGGCTATAGCTCATAAAAAATTAAATATTAAAGGAATTCAGTTTCATCCAGAATCAATTTTAACTTCAGATGGTAAACAGATATTAAAAAATTGGGTAGAGGGAATTAATAGTTAATGAAAACTATTTGTGCCATCGATTATGATTTATTTGTAAACAGCTACATGAAGGCTTGCAATGACCTTCTAATTTATCCTTTAAATCTGCGTTAATCTACGTCTATTATTACTCTTCAGATAATTGCTAAATTGTCAAAATAGATGTTTCGCACGCTCAACATGACAATATTGAGTATGTGATAATTTATCCGTTAAATCTGCGTTAATCCGCGTCTATTTTTAATTCGTGAAATTCGTGTCAGCAATTTTTCTAATTAAACTGCGAATAATCTGGCGGACTTCTGCGTAATAATTTTAAATCCTGCAAAACACTTGATTTTACGTTAATCTGAAAACTATAACTTCTGTATGTTCCAAATGGAATCCATGATAAACGCATTTCCCAACAATGTAAATCTCTGTAGAAATTAAAACTTGTGTATGTAAACTTTCTTGTTTTAATATCATAACCAGTTGAGTATGAAAATTTCCATTTTTCTGTAATGTTTATATCACCAGAAAAAGTTAATGCTTTAGTAAGAGTATTTTTAAACGAGTATGTTTCGTTGCTATAAATACTATTATAGTATAGGTTAAGATCTACTCTAAAAGTCCAGGGAACTTTAAAATCAACATAGTAATCTAAATAATTATCAGGTAAGCCAGCTACAAGTGCTGCTTGTTTTGCAGCATCGGATTGGTTTTCTCTAGGTTTTTGCTTTAAACCATCAGAGTTAAGGCTAAATCCAGTTGAAAGATTTCCTGAAATTAACCTGCCAATTTTTTTATTTTGTTTCCATTGTGATACTTTTAATTTTCTACCAATAGTATCGTATGCATATGGATCAATTATTCCACCAAAATTAATTGACAATATTTTAAATAAAGTTGTTCTTCCTTGTACATTGATATTAGACCATTTCATTGAATCTAAAGCCATATTATATGAACTTCCAAAACTTAAACTTTCAAGAATTGATATTTTTTTTGTTCCAGTAATAGTGTCTTTTGCCGATTTAACCTTCATCTCCAAATTGTTACCAATATTAAGATTTATTGCACCATATTTTCCAGATGGCGGGCTTCCAAATATTCCATTATTGAATTTTGAATAAGTTTCAGTTCCACCTAGTGCATCTTTTTGGACTGTTTGATAATACCCAAATTGAGATCTTGAATAATCGGGTCTATAACTATAGCTAACAGACGGAGTAAGCATATGTCTTAATGCCATTATCTTGGCATTTGGATTCCTACTTTGAAAAAAGCCGTAAAGCTTTGTTGTTAATGGTATGGTAACAATATAATCACCCGATCTGGTAAATCCATTAATGGTATCAGCTTTTAAATACCCATTTATAGTATCAGTTGGTTGGTATTGAGTAGGAATCCATGTCTTTTCTGTTGATTTAAGATACCATCGTTCCGAATAAGAAAGTGATGGATTAAGCATGAAATATTTCATTATTTTTAATGAAGTACTTACTGGTATAGTGTGCTTTAAGCCATTTCGAAAATTATGAAGAGTCTCGTCGGTAAATAATTTATCTTCTTTTGTTTGAATTGAATTTGAAAAGTTTGCAGAATATGAGATTCCAATATTCTCATATAAATTTGTATACCAGGTTGATTTTTTTGATTTCTTTTTTGATTTAAAAAAAGTCTGCCTCGACATTGAAAAATAAAGTTCTGGAATGCTTAAGTCTACTGTACTATCCAATAAATTTTGACTATGTCTTAAATTTGCAGAAAGATTGAATGGAGAATTTGGCCATCTTTGGCTGTATGATACACTTGATTGAACCGAACTTTGTAAACGATTATTGGTATTATAAGTATTGTATCTATTATAAGAGCTTGAGCCAAGATTAACATTTGCTGAAAAAGAATGATTAGGATGGGCTTTCAGATCCTGATTGTGACTCCACTTGAACCAATATGTGTTTGTGCTGTTAAAGTTTGGTAATTCTTTTTCGCCAGTTACCATTTTAGAGTAGCTTAAGCTAATGTTCCCTTGGTATTTATATCTTTTTTTGTAGTTTGATAATAAACTGCTGCCCCATGATCCTTTTGAATAAATATCTCCTCTTAAAGTTAATTCAAGATAATCGCTAATGGCAAAATAATAACCTCCGTTTTTAAGAAAAAATCCCCTCATTTGTTCTTCGCCATATTCTGGAAGTAATATTCCAGATTTATTTCCTTTTTTATTTGGAAAAAAACCAAATGGAATTCCCAATGGAATGGGAACATCTTCAATAACAAGGTATGCCGGGCCAGAAATAATTTTATCTTTAGGAATTACTTTTGCTTTGGTAAGGTTAACGTAGAAATGAGGATGATCTAAGCTACATGTAGTATATAATCCATTTTTTAGGCAAACATTTCCATCGCCCAATCTTTTTGTTCTTTCGCTATGTAAAAAACCGCCCGATTGTTCTGTGATAACACCTTTAATTATTCCTTTTTTTGTTTTAAAATTATATCTTAATGTTTGAGCAGTAAACTCATCTCCACCATCTTTAAAATGAGGCTTACCAACTTCTTTTCCCGAACTGTCTTTTACACCAGCAGCATAAGCCTCATCTTTTCCAAAATTTATTTCAATGTAATCAGCCTTTAATTCAATTTCTTTATAATTTATTTGTGCCGCATTATATAAATATACTTTTTGCTCTTTAATATTAAAAATCATTGAATCACTAGCAGTATATTGAACAGGAGCATCAACTCTGCTACCCTTTTTAACTACCGTAACTTTTGTAGTGTCTTCGCCTAAAGAATCGATTGCAATTTTAGTCCCGTCGGTTAAATTTAAAGTATCAACTTTATTAATTGTTGTGTCTTCTGGTATAATAACCTGACAATTTGCAATATTTGCCAATAAAATTAGCAATATTGTAGCAAAAATAATATGCGTTGATTTTCGTATGAATGTATTATTTTTGTGCAAAATGTCGTTTTAAAAATAAACTTCAAAACTAATCAAAAAATTTGATGCAGGCTTTAGGCCATTTAAACTTGATTTATAGAACCACAGCAATGTGTGTGGGTTTGCTAGGTTTGTTAATTTTCATTAATTTTCAATCGTTTGGACAAAATGATGAGAATAAATTTAGGATTAAGACTGTGGTTATAGATGCCGGTCATGGAGGAAAAGATCCCGGAGCAGTTAGCAATAATGGAAAAGAAAAAGATATAACACTTGCTATTTCATTAAAATTGGGAAATTATATTGAAACAAACTTTAAAGATGTTAAAGTTGTTTATACACGAAAAACTGATGTATTTATTGAGCTTTTTAAAAGAGCCCAAATAGCAAATAATAATAAAGCTGATATTTTTATTTGTATACATGTAAATAGTAGCAAAAAAATTGAACCTTTTGGAACAGAGACTTATGTAATGGGATTACATAAAACTCAAGGCAATTTAGATGTTGCTAAAACCGAAAATGCGGTTATTACTAAAGAAGATAATTATCAAAATCAATACGAAGGATTTGATCCTAATAGCCCTGAAGCCTTTATTATATTTTCACTTTATCAAAATGCACATTTAGATCAAAGCTTAAATTTAGCATCTAAAATTCAGGAACAATTTACAAAAAGGGTAAGTAGATTTGATCGTGGTGTTAAACAAGCGGGATTCTTGGTTTTATGGAAAACATCAATGCCAAGTATATTAACGGAAGTAGGCTTTCTTAGTAATGCAGATGAAGCAAAATATTTATTAGATGATGCTAACCAGAATTTAATGGCTTCGGCAATTTATAGAGCTTTTAAAGCTTATAAAAATGAGTTAGAAGGAAATTTAAAGTCAGATAGTGAGGATTTTCCTGTTAAGGAAGTTCTTGATACAAATAAAACTGTTATTGTTAATTCTAATAACAATATCGAGTTTCAACAATCTGCTGAAAATTTTGTTAGTCAGGTAAGTAACGACACTTTATTTTTTAAAGTGCAAATTATTTCATCAGTAAAAAGGATGGAAAATAAACCAGAATCTTTTAAAGGGTTAAATGGTGTTGAAGAGATTAATATAGATGGTTGTTTTAAATACACATATGGAAAATCAATTATTTTTGAAGAAATAACAAAGATTCAGAAAGATATAAAAGCTCAATTTCCAGATGCTTTTGTTATTGCCATAAAGGGTGGAAAAAAAATTCCGGTAAATGAAGCAATAAAGCAAACAAAGAATTAATTTTAGACTTTTAAAAAACTAAATGGCATTTAAAATTTCAAATGAGGTAAAAGTTGGATTCTTGGTAATACTTACCATTGGAATTGCCGTTTGGGGATTTCAATTTTTGAAAGGTAAAAACCTATTTGAAAGTCGAAGTACGTATTATGTTGTTTACGATAGAGTTGATGGGATGGATGAATCAAGCCCAGTTTTAATAAATGGTTTAAAGGTTGGATTGGTTACAGATATAAGATTTCTTCATGATTCGTTAAACCGAATTATTGTTAAAATGCTTATCGATAATGAATTTAAAATTCCTGATTCAAGTATTGCTGAAATATATGGAGCAGATTTAATGGGATCAAAAGCTATACGATTAAATTTTTCTAAAATTAATACGAAGTATTATAAGTCAGGCGATACACTTTTTTCGAAAATTGAGCAGGATTTAAAATCTCAGGTTAGTGCTCAAATGTTGCCATTAAAAACAAAAGCAGAAGAGTTAATGCTTTCTATAGATTCTGTAATGTCTGTTATTCAAAATATTTTTAATGAAAATACCAGAGATAATCTTTCTAAAACTTTTTCTAGCATAAAAGAAACAATTAAAAATCTTGAAAGAACATCAATTTCATTAGATACTTTAATGCAAAATGAAAAATATGTGCTCGCAAGAATATTTGCTAATATTGAATCAATAACTTCTAATCTTAAGAATAATAATGAAAAAATCGCTTTGATTATTAATAATTTCTCAGCTATAAGTGATTCATTACAAAAAGCAAATATTAAGGAAACCATACTTAATGCTAATAGCGCACTAGGCCAAGCAAATAGTATTTTGGGAAAAATAAATAGAGGCGAAGGTTCATTTGGGATGTTAATTAATAATGATACCCTTTATAAGAATCTTGAAAATGCATCTAGAAATCTTGATATATTAATGCAAGATTTAAAAGAAAATCCTAAACGTTATGTTCATTTTAGCCTTTTCGATTTTGGCAAAACAACTATTGTTGATGAAAGTGGTAATAAAATTAAGAAGAAAGACCGAAAAAATAATACCGTAAAAAATGGCCCAACTTCAGATAATACATTAATTTATAAAATTCAGATACGTTCGGCAAATAAACAAATTGCACCTAAGTCAAAAGAATTTAAAGGTGTAGAAAATGTGGAAGAGAATTTTAATAATGGTAGGTATAAATATACATTAGGAAGATATACAAGTCTTGAAGATGCTTTAAACAATCAATCGCAGATTACTGCTCAATTCCCTGATGCCTTTGTAGTCGCTTATCAAGGTAACCAGCAGGTGCCAGTGCAGGATGCCAGAAAATAAGTTGTTAATTTTCGCACATTTTAATTAATTCTTTCACTTCCTTTTTATTTATAAATTTTTTAAATGCAAAAGAGTTGTGCATAATGTTTTCTACAATTAATTCATCGTGAAAAATTATTGTAGCTAAGCCATCTAAATTATATTTGTTATAAATCTTCTTAGATAAGCAATTGCATTGTTTTATCTGGCTCTGACTTTTAGGATATATGCCAATAGCTGCAAGTGTTTCCGAAGTAATAAAGATATATTTTTCTATCGTTTTATATGTTGGTTTATTATAATTTAATTCATAAATCTCTGGATTATCTTTAACATATTTTAGAGTAAATTCATCGCCAACAAACAAAGGCATTCCATTTTCTGAAAATGCAAAATTATTATTTATTTGGGCTAACGAATATCCTTTTACTATAGAATCGTTATAGCTAAATTCAAATTCTACATTATTAATTTCAACAGGATCACGAACTCCAATGCTACTAACTATTGTTATTGTAGCAACAGTTTCTATTCCATTATTTAATAGTTGATATTCACTATACCATTCATTGCCTTTAATTATTAAAATTATTGCAAAAACTGGACTCAAAAATAACAATTTATGCCATATTGTTATTTGTAACTTTTTTTTTGATTTTAACAAATTAATTGGTTTACCTTTTTGAGGAGGAACCCTAGATAACATATTGTTAAAAATTTTCTGATTTTTGAATAGTAATATCTTTTTTACAGAATAGAGTTAAATCTGTAAAAATTGTCATTATACAAATCAATGTGTTTTCATCGTTAAATACCGGCGATGCAGATAATTGTACGTTAACTTCGCTTTCGTCTTTTTTAATTAAAACACTTTCATAAAGCCCAGCTATGCCCTTTTTTCTTAGATAAGTGTTTACCTGATATGTTGAGAATTCAACTCTATTTGTAAATTGTCTTAAATTTTTAGAAATCATTTCTTCTATTTGATAATCCAGAAGTTTACAGAAAGCCGGATTAGCATATAAGATATTCTCGTTATCATCGGTAAGTGTTATAGGACTTAAACTATTGCTTGCAAATTTTTTGTAAACTTCTAAAATAGCTCTTTTTTCGTAACTGGGTAGCGAAACATATTGCCGTAATCTTTCAATTTCGGATTTTAGTTTCTGATTTTCAGACTCTAGTTCTTCTATTTGTTTTTTATCCTGCATATTATTATTCACTAAAGACAGGGTTTCTAATTTGTTAATTTAATTCTGTTCTTATTACGTAGAAAAGTTTAAAATAGTTATAAAAAAAATTAATTTGAAACGTTATTTATAAAAAACGGGAAATATCTGCCATTATATTTAAATTGAACTTTATATAATTTTTTTAAAAAAGTAATTATTTCTTTAAAATCAATAATGTTATTATTGTCTAAATCGTTTAACGGATGAAGGCTATTTGCTAATATGTCAAATAACTGCAAGTGTTCTGTAGCTGAAATAACATAAACAGCACAATCTTTTTTACTGCCAATTTTTTTCAAAACTGAGTTATAAATTTCATTATCGCTAGCAGCCGAATATCCTTCTGGGTATTGTTTAAGTGATTGAGAAGCATTAATAAAAAGAATGCAAAACGCTGCAGTTTTATTTAAGTAGTTACTCAATGTCTCAATATTTAAAAGGCTTGAATCACTATCCTTGAAATCGGCATCCGGAGAAACAAAAAATATTTTATTTTCAGTATTTTTAATAAATATTCCAGAAATTGAAATTGAAAAAACGTCCTGCTTTTTACTTGCTAATGCTAAAGAGTCTATAGTATTTAGTATTCCTTTTCTTGATAATTCTATATTACTTTTAGGATAAATATTAGATACCGTATTATATAATTTATTTTCTTGTGTTTTAATTATTCCTTTAAATTTTTCGGGATTATCCCTCTCGAAATCTGCATTAAATTTTTTGTCTTCATATTTTTCGGGACTAATTATTAATGATTTAAAGTTTGTTGTTTTTAATTGTTCGGCTAAATCAAAAAATTTTATACTCAACGGTTTTGAAAAGACATAGCTTGTATGATCAAAACTTTCTGCAAAAAGCTGAATCTCATTATCGGGATAGTCAAGGTAAACGTCATAACTAACTTCAGTTTTTTTATCCTGAGTTATTTTAACTGATGTAGGTTTAACTACTTCTGAATTATTATTTGAATATTTGGTGTATTCTGTTTTATTTAAAAAGAATTGTATGTTTTTAAATGACATATCATTTATTTGAGCTACTACAGTAGTACGTCTAGTGAATGATAATGAAGGATTATCATTTGGTTCATTCCATGAAATAATATTTTCGTTCTTTAAATTTGAAGTCAAATTTTGAGGATTTTGTAATGGAATTATGCCTAAAAATGAAGCGTCCCAAACCCTCATTGCTTTATCTATAGCACCGCTAACAATTAATTTTCCGTTTGCCGAAAAGTCAACAGATCTAATTCCTAAACTATGACCTTTTAAATCAAAAATTGCTATTCCTTTATCAATCTGCCACACTTTTACAATGTTATCGCCACCACCGCTTACCAAGTATTTTCCATCGGGACTAAAAGCTAAAGAGTATACTGCATCTGTATGCCCTTTTAAAATTTTATAAAGTGAGCCATTTGTTGCGTCCCAAATTTTTATAGAATTTTCTATGCCGGACGTTGCAATGTATTTACCATCAGGGCTATATTTTAAGCACTCGATTGGAAAATCTGCAGCTTTTACTGAAAATACTTCGTTTCCAATAGCTAAATTCCACACTTTTAATTGCAAATCGTAACCGCAACTTGCAATAAATAAACCGTTAGGACTAAATGAAATAGATCTAACACATTGGTTATGTCCTTTAAAGTTTTTGAGATTTACACCCGTTGGTGCATACCATATTTTAATAATATCGCCCCAACCTGCGCTGGCAATAAACTTACCATCATTATTAAAACAAACACTTCTGGTAGCTTCTGTATGACCAATCAATTTCCGTAAAAGCTTCCCTTTTTCTAAATCCCAAATCTTTACAGACTTATCCCAACTTCCACTAACTAAGTATTTTGAATCTGGACTAAATGCAATAGTCACATCTCCTTCACCTTTGTCATCAAGAATTTTTGATAATTCGCCAGTCTCGGAATTGTAAATTTTAATAGTTTTATCGGCTGTTAAGCAGGCAATGCTTTTATTATCAGGAGAAAATATAGTGGTAATAATTGCCTTGTCATGTTCTTTTAAATATTTTAAAGGAATTTGCGAATACGCGGAAGTAGCAATACTTGTTAAAGTTACATATATAATTAATTGCAAGTAAAAATGGACTTTTCCTTTTAACATCAACAAATTAAATAAAGAGACAAAAGTAGGTAAATATTGATTTTATCTTTTCTTTATACGTTTATTTATATGATTAGGGTTTAATTTTTTTTAAGAAACTTAAGTTCTTTTTTATTATTGAAAAGAATTAACTTTGAATTTAATTTTTAGAATATGAAAAAATCATTTTTGCTGATTATATTATTGATAGTTGGATATTTGTCTAATGCACAAAATTTAACTCAGATTAATAAGCAATTAGATAGCTTAAATAATTTGAGAAAGAATATTCAGGTAAAAATTAAAGATTTGCAAGATCAACTTCACGATGTTAAAATAAAAATAGATGGTCTTGAAGCCAAGAAAGTAGCAATGACAAACGCTAGTTCATCAACAAACGCAACACCTCAGGAAGAAATTATTATTGCAAAAGTTATGTCGGGTGGAGCAATTCTTCGCGATGCTCCTTCATCAACAGGAAAAACTTTAGTTACTATTCCTGGAAACGAAACAATTTCCGTATATAAAAGCCAACAGAATTTATATTTTAAAGTTTCTTACAAAGGACAAATTGGATATTTAAGCTATTCAACAATTGAACAAAATCAGCAGTTAGATGATTATTTATCGGGCAAAGAAGTTGTAAAACAAAATCCATCTTCAACAACTGTTATAAGAACCGTTAATGAAACTGACCCTCGGTATCAAAAGCTTTTAAAGCTTTATGGAAAAGAAAAGGCTGTAAAAATAATGAATGGTATATTATGGCAAGGAATGAGCTATGGAATGGTATTGGAAAGTATAGGTAAACCTAACACAAAAAATTCTACAAATACATCTGATGGCGTAAAAGACCAATGGATTTATAGTGATTATAATTTAGATTTTATTAATGGTGAACTTAAAAATTGGACAAAAAAATGAGAAAAATTATTTTGATTTTAGCGTTTACAGGATTTGTATTTCAGTCTTTTTCGCAAGACTGTGTTTTTTATTGCCCTATTAAAGAAGGAACAAAAACTGAAGTTAAGCATTACAATGCAAAAGATAAAATTGAAAGCACAGATAAACAAACAATATTATCTAAAACTACGATTGGTAACAACGTTGCCATTACAGTAAAATCAGAGTCTTATGACGATAAAGACAAATTAGTTGGAAGCAGGGATTTAAAATTTGAATGTAAAAATGGTGTTTTCTTTTTTGATATGAAGAATCTTATCGACCCAGCAACTATGTCGGCATATAAAGATATGGAAGTTAAACTTACTGCAACTAATTTAGATATGCCTTCAGCTCTGACCGTTGGCAAAACTCTTGCTAATGGCAATGTTCAGATGGCTGTTTCAAGTCAGGGTATGAATATAATGACAATGACTGTAAATATAACTAATCGGAAAGTTGACGCAAATGAAAAAATCACCACACCTGCCGGTACTTTTGATTGTTTTAAAATCTCCTATGATGTTGAAACAAAAATGATGTTTAAAGTTCAAACTAAAGCTATAGATTGGGTAGCAAAAGAAGTTGGCGTTGTGCGTTCAGAAAATTATGATAGCAAAGGTAAGTTGGTGGGATATAATGTGCTAACATCGATAAAATAACATTGTTATTTGTGTTCTAATTTTATTTTTTTGAGTTAACAAAATGACTTTGTATATTAGTTCTACCATGAAAATCAAAAGTCGTACTTCTGATTTTTATGGTAGAACTATATAAGTTTTTTAAATTATTTTTCAAGAAGTCGGATAATTTACAATTTGCATTCTAAAATATTTTAATGAAAAAGTATACTCACTTGTTTTTCGATCTCGATAGAACCTTATGGGATTTTGAAGCTAATACTGCCGAAGTATTAAAAGAAATGTATGATAAATTTGGACTAAAGGTGTATTTTGGTGATTTTTACACATTTTCGAGAGCATACCATGAAATTAATAATGATTTATGGGAG
>CAILUD010000168.1 GCA_903837285.1 uncultured Bacteroidota bacterium
GCATTATCCTGGTCAGTGTATAATGTTTCTTCTTTTCTGCCTTCGCTTCCTAAGCAAATGAAAGAAAATGCTACAGGGGGTTCCCCAATTTCTTTTATTGTTAATTCAATTACTCTTTTTATAACAGTATCTGAAAAAACTGAATTAATAACTGTAATATTTTTAACGGCTATTTCACTATTAACAAGAGGTTTTATAAGCAGTTGAAGATTTTTATAATTTTGCTTTAACTCCTCATTTGTTTCAGCTTTATTAACGTTATTAATAAAAAATGAAAGTGAATTTTTTAAATTTTTATAAATTTCATTTATTTTTAGAACACCAACAATTTGATTTAAATCATTTCTTACTACAAGGTGATTAATCTTTTTCTCTTCACAAAGATTTAATGCCTCACAAATTGAAATGCTTTCACCGGTATAAGTAATAGGAGAACTCATAATCAAGTATGCCGGGTTTTCGAGATGAAGATTTAGCGAAAGCACTCTTTTCTGAATATCATTATTTGTTATAATACCAATAATGTCTTTTTCGTTTTTTGTTAGTAATATTGAATTTGTTTTTTGTATTGTTAACTTTTTGATAACATCCGTTATTGTTGAATCAGAATCTATGGTGCATATTGGTGAAACAAAATTTTTAACAGGCTGCTCAATTATAAAACTATTTAATTTTAGTTCTGCAATAAGTCTATTTGTTTCAGCTTTTTCATTCTCCTGTACAGTAATATCCTCTATAATACCATCGCAAATTAATTCTTTGGAATTTTCGTTATTAAATGCAACAAGGGTAACAGATACCATTAAAAATTCGTTATTTTTCTTTTGAATTTTTAAAATTTTATTTTTAATATAGCCGTTTTTAAGTAAGATATTTCTCAGGTTCTTTCTGTCATCAGAATTTACAAGCATTTCGAGAATATAGGTATCAGAAAGTTCTTTAAAATTATTATAGCCTAATATTCTAATTGTGGTGTCGTTTGCAAAAAGAAATTTACCTTTAGTGTCAATTGTTGCTCTAAAAAATCCGATATTCAGAGTACTTAAAAGCTTTTGGTAATCTAAACTCGATAAATTAGTATTTCTATCAATTGAAATATCTTTTACTATTATTATATTAACTGCTTTACCATAAAAACTTGCAGTTGAAGATGTGATTAATACTTCAACAAAACCTCCATTTTTCTTTTTCAAATTTATTTCATAAAGGCCTTCTTTTACATTTTGTTTAGAAAAAACATCTATTAATTCTTTATTATTATTTTCGCTAATAATTTCTTTTAAAGATACATTTATTAGGTCTGCATTTTCAAAACCCGTCATCCTACTAATAACAACATTTGCAAAGCTAATTTTTCCGTCAATTAGCATTATTAATCCTTCCGTAGCCGCCTCAACAAGAGTTTTATATTTCTCTTTTGATTCATTTAATTCATTTTCTGTTTCGATTCTTTTTCGCTCAATTCTTAAACTTTGTTGTGAAATAAATAACAACAAAAACGCTATTAAAATAGAAATACCAATTGATATAAATAACAACTTATTTGTAAGTGCATTTATTTCTTTTTTAACATCTTCGATATAAATACCAGTACCAATAACCCAACCCCATGGTTTAAATATTTTAACATAAGATAATTTTGGAACAATGTGAAGAGAATCATCTTTCCATTGCCACATATAATCAACATATCCATGCTCTGATTTTTTAACTATATTAACAAATTCTACAAATAGTTTTTTTCCATGAGGATCACTAAATTTTGATAAATCTTTGCCATTTAAATCAGATCGATATGGATGCATTATCATTACAGGAGACATATCTGTTATCCAGAAATAATCTTTATTTTCTTCACCATATCGCAAATACTGTATTCTAGAGACAGCAGTTTTTTGAGCATCCTCACGAGTCAACAAGCCATTTCTTTCATCATTTTCATATTTTGACAATATACTCCATGCAGAATTAGTAAGCTCTTTAATCATTTCGCGCTTACCGTTCATTATATTATCTTTAAAACTAGGGATAATAATAAAAAAGATAGTTAGGATGAACAAGCAAATTGTTAAAAGTGTTGGTAGAATTATTCTAATGAAAAAATTCTTAAAACTGTTTCTGTTTGATTTCATTTTAAAAACAAAAAGTTTGTAAAAACAAATTTATTACTTTTTGAGTTATACATCATAATAAAATATATAAATTGAAAATGTTGTTAAATTACTATTTATAATGTTATGGTCAGTAATTTATTTTATTATTAAAATATAAACCTCAAATAACAATAATTTAAAATCAAAATATAAAGCGCTATTATTATATTTATTTTTAATTCTTTACTTAACATAAGCTATACCCCAAACACAAATTATAGCTGTTTTTATAGGTCTAATCTTATTTTCACAAGTATATATTGACAAGAATTAATACTTGCTTACAAACATCATTGACAATCTCTCGGTTTTATTATTTTTACAACTCAACAAAATATAATCTTTAATAAAATGCAAGAAACTCCAACTGCTAAAATTGATAAAACATCTAATCCGGCTCCGCTTGGCTTAGCTGGTTTCGGTTTAACAACTATATTGCTTAATCTACATAATGTTGGAGTTTTTCCATTAGATTCAATTATTATGTCGATGGGATTCTTTTATGGCGGTATTGCTCAAATTATAGTAGGCATTATGGAATGGAAAAAAGATAATACCTTTGGAACAGCTGCATTTACTTCATACGGAATATTCTGGATTTCTTTAATTTTTATATGGATGTTACCAAAAATGGGATTGGCAGAAGCACCTACTTCTCAAGCAATGGGTTGTTATTTGGCGGTATGGACTTTGTTTTCTTTCTTTTTATTTCTTACTACCTTTAAACTATATAAAGCATTACGAATAGTTTTTGGTCTTTTAGTAATTCTATTTACATTACTATCTGCGGCTAGTTTTACAGAAAGTACTTTAATAAAAGTAATAGCTGGCTATGTAGGAATTTTATGCGGTACAGCTGCTTTGTATTCTGGAATGGCACAGGTTTTAAATGAGTATTATAAAAAAACTGTGTTACCTATTGGCGAACTTAAGGTAGTAAATGTTGAAGTTACCATAGTATAAAACACTATAAAAGAACTTTCAATTCTGATAAAACTATAGCTTTAGAAAAAAATTAATTACTGTACAGGGTATAAGTTTTTGGTATATCAAATTGAGAATTATCAATTCTTTTCTCAACTATTTTATTTACAATTATACTATATTTAATATCTCGCAAAAGTGTTCTTTCAATTTGTTGTATGGGTAAATATCCATTCGCTTCAGGTATAGTAAGAAAATATTGATAGCAGTTATCGGTTTTGTTCCAAAGTTGTATAAACTTCTGATAGAAATCGAATTTTTTTCCAGTAACCCAAAAAGTAATTTCTGTGTTTTTAACACTATTCTTTACTCTCCATTGGCTACAAGTAAATCCAGAAATAATTTTTGTGGTATTTGTTTTTATAATCTGATAATCTGACGAAATGTTTTTATTATAAACAGCAACCGGGATATTGCAATACATTTTCTTATTATGATGCAATGCAGTAATTGATTCTTTCTCTAAATCAAAAATTATACTTTCATCTGGCTGACCATTGATTAACTGTTTATCAAGCCTTACGATATTTTTTTTAATCGTTAACCGAAACGACACAGTATCGAATGATTGCTTTTCCATTAACTCAATTATTCCCTCAAAGCTTTCTGTATTACTTTCAGAATTTAAAAAAATAGATTTTTTAGTGTCAAACTTAGTTTCTGTCTTTAAAATTTCTTTTACTTCTTTATTAAAACCAGAAACATTAGTTAGCAATACAAAAGCAAATAGCACTGTAATTGCTGAGATAGCGACAATTATATAAATACGGGGTTTCATCGTTGTGTTCGAAAAATTACTCTTCAAAGATAAGTTATAAAATATCTGGAAATTAGAGTATTATTTCCTAATTTGACAAAGTGATACTACTTGTTGAGGAAAGTAATTTTATCTGGTATAAACCCAATCTTTATCGGTAGAAAACAATGCGTTATACTTGTAACCGTCTGCAATAAAATGAATTAATTCTTCTGGTTGGGAAATTCTGTTTTTAACAATAAAATTTGCCATCATACCTCTGGCTCTTTTTGAATACACGCCCATTATTTTAAATTCACCATCAACTTCTTGCTTAAATACAATATTAATAATTGGCAATTCTATATGATTCTCATTTATAACCTTAAAATATTCTGATGAAGCCAGGTTAATTATTGTTTTTAAATTATTTTCTTTAGCTAGTTTGTTAATCTCGTATGTTACTTTAGATTTCCAGTATTTATATAAATCTTTTCCTGATGAATTTTCAAACCTGGTTCCCATTTCCAATCTATAAGGCATAACAAGATCCAATGGCCGTAACAAACCATATAATCCAGAAAGAATTCTTAAATGACGACTTGCAAATTCAAAATCGGAGGTGGTAAAAGAACTTGCTTTAAGATTTTCATATGCTTCGCCTTTAAAAGCTAAAATTGCAATTTTTGATTTCTCCAATGGATGACAGACATCCCATTTTGCAAATCTTTTAAAATTTTCTTCGGCCAATGTTTCACTCACCCTTAAAAGCTTCATTAAGTCTTGTTTAGAAAACCTTCGAAGCCTTAATACAAGCTCTTCAGTTTCCTTTAAAAATACAGGTATAGTATGTGATTTGTTTTCAAATTGCTTTGAAAAATCAAGCGTTTTTGATGGCGAAATCACAACAAGCATAATTACCTAATCTATTGTAAAGTGCGGTAAATATAAAACAGTAGAAATCGAAAACCAAGAAATTCGTCAAAATCTTTTATCAAATGTTACAGAATTACCCTCTTTCGCCGAACTTAACACTCTCATATACTTCAACATGATGGCACCACATGGTCTTCAGTTATCATAATTAGATATTTTCCAATATAATAACTGTTTTGAATTTTAATTCCTGTTAACATATATATAAATTCATTTACCATATAATCAATTTATTTGCCCCTACTTAGCGAAGCTATTTCACCGAAGGTATCCCATGATTTTCAACACTCCCTTTTCCTAATAGAGGCCTATGGCAAGGGCGGGGTAAACATTGAAAATCATATACTTATTATTTTTTAAATTCAAAACAGTTTCTAAATAAATACATTTTACGTTTTCTGATTTTATTTAACGAAATTTGCAAAATATTTTATTTTTTTGAAATAGGAATAACAAAGAACTGTTTTCATTGCCTAAAAATCACATCATAGTTTATGATACTTTAATAACCAGAAGCGACTCGGTTACAAGATCTGTTATTGATCCGTTTTTAATTGCGGCAAAAAATGATTTAACTGTAAACGAGAGTAATCAAAAATTTTTTAATTTTCACTTATTACCTATTATTAACTCTGAGAAACAACGCGAGAATTACCATACAGTAAAAACACTTTCTTCAAATAAAGAGACAAAACCATCTAAATATTATTTTGAAGGAGGATCGGATTGGTTAATCTTCTTTATTGTCTTCTTAGTAGTGTTATTAGTATGGATTAGAATTTATTACGGTAAAGTTATTATTCGCACATTTGAGTCAACAATTAACCAGCAATCTGCTCGCAAACTAATTGATGAAAGAAGTAATCTTTTACAAAAAGCCACTTTTTTTCTTACTCTTCTTTATATTTTAAGTTCTGGTTTATTCATTTTTGAATTAATAAGCTTTTTTCATTTAAAAATTTTTGACTTTAAAGGTTTTGCACTTTTATCTTTATGTACAATTACGTTATTCCTTTTCTTTATAATAAAGTCGTTTTTCTATTGGTTTACAGGTATTTTGGTTAAATCTGAAAAAGAATCTTATGAGTTTATCAGCAATGGAAATATCTTTTATAAATCAACCGGAATAATTCTTTTACCAATTGTTTCTGCTATTCCATACGTGCCCGACAACATTGCTCAAATCCTTTTGTATAGCGGAATAGCGGTTTTTATTGCCTCATTTATCATGCGGGTAATCAGAGGTTTTGTTATAAGTTTTCAATTTAAACTTTCTTTCTTTTATTCTTTTTTGTATTTTTGTGCCTTAGAAATTTTACCTGTTATATATGTTTACCATTTTATTAAAAATGTATTTTAACAAAGTAAATATCAAATTAATATACATTAAAATCGCATCGCTTTGAAAATACGAAAGATTTTAATTTCACAACCGGAACCACAAACCGAAAAGTCGCCATACTTCGACTTAGCTAATAAATTCAATTTAAAAATTGACTTTAAACCCTTTATTCATATTGAAGGTGTTTCGGTTAGAGAATTTAGACAACAAAGAATAAATATTCCAGACTATACAGCTTTAATTTTTACAAGTCGTGCAGCAGTTGATCATTTTTTCCGCATTTGCGAAGAAATGAGAATAACTATGCCAGATACTATGAAATATTTTTGCGTAACAGAATCCATTGCATTCTACATTCAAAAATATGTAGTTTACCGCAAACGAAAAATATTTTATGGAAATAACAACTTTGCCGATTTAATGGAATATATAATTAAACACAAAGAAGAAAATTTCTTGATTCCTCTTACAGATCCACACAAATCTGACATGACTCAGGTTCTTAACAAACAGAACATTAAAAGCACCATCGGATATTTTTACAGAACAGTTAGCAGTGATATGACTCAGGTTAATTTGAGCGATTATGATATAATTGTTTTTTTCAGTCCAATTGGAATAAAATCATTATTTGAAAATTTCCCAAAATTCGAACAAAAAGATCTTTGTATTGGCACTTTTGGACCAACAACAGCAAAGGCTGCCATAGAAGCTGGTATCAGACTTGACATTCAGGCACCTAGCCCTGAGTCGCCATCTATTACAGCAGCACTAGAATGTTTTATAAAAAAATGCTCTAAAGAAAAATAGTCCAAAATGGCAATTATGATTGATAATTGTCAGTTGATAACCTAAATATGCCTTTCAAATTCGGAAAAGCTGAGCATTTAAAAAGCGAGAAAAGTATTTCACTTCTTATAACCGAAGGTTTTTCGTTTGTGATTTTTCCATTAAAAATTCGTTGGATACTTGTTCCAAAAAACGATAATATTTCAATTAAATGTGGATTTAGTGTTCCTAAGAGAAAATTCAAAAAAGCTGTTGACAGAAACTACATTAAAAGAATAATGCGCGAAGCGTATAGAATAAATAAATCTGAACTTACTGCTATAGTTGAAAAGAATGAACTTCAAATGCATTTGCTTTTAACATTTATTGGCGATGATGTTCCAAATTTTCAATATATTGAATCTAAAATAATCTTAACTTTACAACGTTTAATAAAACTTAATGAAAAAAGCGATAACATGGGTGCTAATATTTCTGGTAAAACTGTATAAATATATCATTTCACCAATATTACCCAATGCCTGTCGCTATACTCCTACATGTTCATCTTTCGCTATCGAAGCCCTTCAAAAACATGGCCCATTTAAAGGAACTTCTTTATCAATAAAAAGAATTTTATCCTGTAACCCATGGGGTGGGCACGGATACGATCCTGTACCTTAATATAATTTGAAATGAAAAAACTATTAAAAAAAATTAAAATATGGATGATAGCTTCTCTTGTTGGAGTTGCATCACTTACACTTGTTTCATTTGACGATAATACAACTTTTGAAATCGCTAAAAATTTAGACATCTATTATACTCTTTTCAGAGAACTTAATCTGTATTATGTTGACGATACCAAACCTGGCGATCTAATTAAAAAAAGTATTGATGCAATGCTTACCTCTCTTGACCCATACACCGTTTATATTCCCGAATCTCAGATGGAAGATTTTAGATTTATGACAACTGGTCAATATGGTGGAGTTGGTGCACTTATTAGAAAAGATGGCGAATATGTAGTAATTACTGAACCTTACGAAGGATTTCCTGCTCAAAAAAACGGAATAAATGCAGGTGATGTTATTTTAGAAATAGATGGCCAATCAATAAAAGGAAAAAACTCATCAGAAGTTAGTGATATGCTTAAAGGGCAACCAAAAACTTTATTAAAATTAAAACTTAAAAGACCTGGAACAACAGACCCTATAGAAAAAAACATTGAACGCGAAGAAATTAAAATTGATGCGGTTCCTTATTATGGAGTATTTAGCGACAGTATAGGCTATATAAATTTATCAAGTTTTACCGAAAGCGCATATGCTGATGTGAAAAAAGCACTTCTTGACTTAAAAGAAAAACAAAATGTAAAATCAATTATTTTTGACTTACGTGGCAATCCAGGTGGTTTGTTAATTGAAGCAGTAAATATCACTAACCTTTTTGTACCAAAAGCGGAATCAATAGTAAGCACAAAGGGAAAAGTAAAAGATTGGGATAAAAACTATACGGCAGCTATGTCACCTGTTGACACCGAAATGCCTATCGTAATTCTTGTAAATAGCGGTTCTGCTTCGGCTTCAGAAATAGTTTCGGGTGCTATTCAGGATTTAGACAGAGGTGTAATTATTGGTCAGCGTACATTTGGAAAAGGGTTAGTTCAAACTACACGCCCCTTAAGTTATAATGCTAAACTAAAAATAACAACCGCAAAATATTATACTCCAAGCGGACGTTGCATTCAGGCACTTGACTATACACACCGCAATCCAGATGGCAGTGTTGGAAAAATACCAGATTCACTGGTAACAGAATTCAAAACAAAAAATGGCAGAAGTGTATATGATGGTGGAGGTGTTTCGCCCGATGTTTTATTAGAATCAGAACAATTAAGTAATTTATCGGGTAGCTTATACAACAAAAATTTATTTTTCGATTTTGCAACCGAATTTGCAATAAAACATATTATAATATCAAAAATAACAGAATTCAAAATAACTGATGAAATTTATAATGAATTTATTGAATTTTTAAAAGATAAAAATTACGATTACGAAACTCAAAGCGAAGAGGATCTTAAATTATTAACCGAATCAACAAAAGAAGAAAAATATTTTGATCTTGTTAAAGAAGAAATTGAAGTATTAAAGAAAATGCTTGCACACGATAAGAATAAAGATCTTCAGGTGTTTAAACCAGAAATAAAACAATTGCTTTTAGAGGAAATTGTTAGTAGGTATTATTTTCAAAAAGGAAGATTGCAAGCATTACTTCAGGGTGACCCAGCCATGAACGAGGCAATTGCAATTTTAAAAGATAAAGCTAGATATAATAGTATCTTACACTTAAAGTAGGGAAATAATTTTTTCTTTATTTAACAAATTGTATAATGTTTTACAATAATTATTTGTTGTAAAACTGAAAAAAATCTTTTATCCACAACCTCCAGAAGCACCTTTCTTTTTCTTTTTAGGGCCGGTAGAAGGTTTTGCGCCGGCAGATGGTTTCGATGTAGTAGCTGCAGAAACCGAAGTGCTATCATTGACATCAACACCCAAAGCTTTACCTGCTGCTTTTCTGAAATCATATTTTGCCTGATCTTCATCAGGAAGTGTTGTTGCAGGATGTTTAGGATTTACTATAGTTTCATACCAATTGTTAAGACCGCCTTGTAAAACATAAATATTTTCATAACCTTTTTGCCTGCACAATATCCATGCTTCAACTGCTTCAAGATTACTATTAGAGTACATTATTATAGTATATTTATCCTGATTCATAAATTCTTCCATATCAGGACTAATTATATCTTTTAAATCGATATTAGTGGCACCAGGCAAAGAGTAACTCTGAAATTCGGCAACATCTCTTACATCTACAAGTTTATAAAGAGGATCTTTATTTATTATTATAGAAGCCAAATCGTCAGAGCTTATAAAATAAGCCTTTTGTTTTATTTCTGTAACAATTTGTTCGCTACTTATCTTCATCGGTGTAATTGCTTGTTTAGGAACAAAGGCTACAATAATTCCAAGAGATACAAATGCAACCGATAAATATTTTAATGCTTTCATAATATCTTATTCTAAATTTATTAATAAACGTCGCGAGGAAATTTTTTCTCAACCCATTCTGCTGCAAAAAACATTGCTAATGCCATAACTGATAACAAAAGTAAAAAGACGCCATCTTTTACACCAATAAGATCAGATAGTTTTAATGGCCCCATAGCTTTTGCTGTATAAATTTTTTCCCATAACGGAAATCCTATTCCAAAAATTATTACTCCTATAAATATTCCAATGATAAAAACCATTGCATCAATTTTGCCAATTGCTGCAGCACACATGCTTGTTCCCGGGCAATATCCTCCCATAATAAATCCAATTCCCATTAATACTCCACCAATTATTGCCGAGTAAAGAAATGTGTTATTTACATATATCAATTCTAAGTCTATCCATCCAAACAAACTAAAAAATAAAAGTCCGAACATTGCAGTAACAGCAGCAGTAAAAAATACTTTCATTACCGTCATATCGTAACCATAAAAAACACCTGCTAACTTTCTGCTTGACGAAAAGCCTGATTGTTCCAGAACAAATCCAAATCCTAAGCCAATGAATAAAGCAATAAGGAGATTAAAGTTTCCGGAGATTAATTCGTTTTCTACTAAAGGAGCCATGATAATTTAATTTTATATTGTTTGTAATTAAATCCAGTTTTTTCTGAAAAAGTAAGCTAATGCATAACCAGTTCCGAATATGCAGATCATTGTTAGGAATCCCGCAACCGAAAAACTAGCCATGCCAGATAATGCAGCACCGCTTGTACAACCTCTTCCAAATTGTGAACCTATTCCAAAAAACACACCACCTAATAATGCAAAAATTAATCGACGTTTTTTTGTAATCTTAGGACTATGTTCTGTTTTAAGTTTTAATCTTCCCGAGATTGCTCCTGAAAGCAATCCTCCAATTAATACTCCAAGTACTTCAAGTGCTATCCACCATTTTGATGAATCTTCCATTAATGATTTGTATGTTTTAGCAAAAAATCCAGTAGTATTATCAGCCGAGGTAATTGGAGCTGCACATACCGAAAGAACATTTTTAAAAGCCCCGCTTGCACCCAAACCTTCACCTGCAACAAAAAATGCAGATAATAACACTATTCCTAAAAGAACTCCACCAATATAAGGATTTATATATGGCTTAGCTTTTTTGTGACTTACTGTTTCATTTGAACTTTGTTCCATATTGTTATTTCTAAATTATTAATATAAATATCTACTGTTCTGACCAGCATAAATAATAATAAATCTTAAAAGTAATCCACCAAATAAAACCAGTATGGCAGATATTTTATGATTAATATGCATCCCTTTCAATTCCATTATTTCTAAAATTGCCGGTAAAATTAATCCTATAAATACTACAAAAACCCAGAAAACAACTGTGTATTGCCCACCAAGAAATAGATTTGCTGCCTCTATCTGAACAGTTGTACTTGCTAAGAATCCCATAAACATATGAATTATTAAAAATAATTCAATTGCAATCATTATTAAATCAATTTTGCTAAACCATTTAATTTCTTCTTTATTTTTAGAAAGTAACATTATAAATGCTGCAGCAGTAGATAATCCTGAGGTTAAAAACAAAACACCTAATACCGATGTGTTCCAAAGAGGCCTTGCGTTAAATGCAGAAAGTAGTATTCCTGTATACATTCCAAGTATTATACCCAGAATTAATAAAACCCATAACAATAGTCTGATATTCTTTTGGAGAAATGATTCAAATTTTCTAATTAAGGAGTACCTCCATTGCCAGTTTATTGTTTCAGAGTCAATCGGACTAATTATTAATTTTAAAAAATTAAATTTTTGGACGTTTATTCTTGGAAATAATTCTTTAAAATTCAATACAGAATAAATCATAATTAGAGGCGTTACAATTAACAATGTCCATGCACCCCACGACATTGGCGACCGAAGATTTATGTTAGTATATAATTGCCAGAAATATAATTTATGATGTAAATCTATAAATAATGCCGATAATCCAAGTATTAGAAATAAAGAAGCAAAAATAGGGGTAACTTTAGTAGCAGTAAAATATTTATTTTCTTTTTTTGTTATAGCATAGAATGCAGTATAAATAATCAATCCTGCCGCTAAACCACCCAGAAACAAATAAAGAGCAATTTCCCAACCCCATGCATGTAAAATGGGATCAACACCCTTATTCATTCTTCCACTAACAATAATTTCTTCTCTCATAATATGCTTTAAATATCGCTAATTTTTAAATTAAGAAATATAATTTTGGGTCGGTACCAGCTTCGGGAATCAGAAGTTTCCATTTTCTATTTTTTAAAACTTCAGAAATTGTACTTTCAGGATTATCTATATCACCAAAATACATGCACTTTGTTGGACAAACAGAAACGCAGGCAGGCAATAGCCCATCTGCTAATCTATGATAACAAAATGTACATTTATCAACATAACCTTCCGGATGCGTGTATCTGGCATCATACGGACAGGAAGTAATACATGCAGCACACCCGATACAATCACTATGAGTAACAAGAACAACCCCTTCTTCTGTTTTATGACTTGCTCCGGTTGGGCAACATCTAACGCATGGCGCATTTGAACAATGACAACAACGTTCAGATCTGTTTTCTAGTGTGAGGTTAGGATAGGTACCATCAGTAACTTCAACAATCCAATCTCGACAATATCCTATTGGCACATTGTTCTCAGTCTGACAGGCAACAACACAATCGCTACACCCAACACACTTTAAAGTATCTATTGCCATTGCGTACCGCATAATCTTAAAATTAAAAAGTTAATAATTAAACCGTTTCTGTGATAAATGTTACAAAATTACCTCTCATTCCCGTTCCTCCCATAATAGGGTCAATTAAGACATTTGTTATCATCTCAGTATCTGAAGCTCCTCTTCCATATGCCTGAGTTAATTTTTTATCAGCATGACCAAATCCATGAACCATATATACAGAATCAATTCTTATTCTTTCGGTAACTCTAACTTTTATTGAAAAAGTTGAGATTATTCCGTCCTGATTTTTAAGTTTTATATATTGATTTTCTTTTAAATCCCACAGATTTGCAATTTTAGGATTAATCCACACAGTATTTTCATCCATTAAATCGGTAAGATTTGGATTATTAGCTGTTCTGCTAAAAGTATGCATTGGCGCTCTTCCATATATTAATCTGTAAAAGCCATCTTCAGGCTCTGGATGTTTGGTATAAACCGGCATTGCAGGGAACCCTTCTTCATCTATAGCAGAAGAATATAATTCTATTTTTCCGGAATTAGTATTAAACTCTATTGTTTCACCTTTTGGTATATATAAATTATGATCTGGAGTTGGAATTTTTTTGACTCCTAACTGTTTCATTTCTTTTAATGAAGAACCTATCTGCGTTAATTCCCAATCTAATTCTTCTTCCTGTGTTTTAAATGGAAAATATTCTTTCAGCCCAAGCCTGATACCTAGTTCGCGAGCCATCCACCATGCAGGTTTTGTGTCGTAAAGAGGTTTAGTTGCAGGCATTCTTAGAGCAATATTTCCTTCTCTGTTTTGGCTTACTCTAATACTATCATATCTTTCTAAATAAGTACACTCTGGTAGAATAACATCTGCCCAACCTGTAATTTCCATTGGCATTGTATCAACGGCTACAATTAAATCCAGATTTTGTATTGCTTTTAAAGTATGTGTTGTATTAGGCAAGGTGTTAATTAAATTTGTGCCAACTACAAACCAACCTTTAATTACTTTTGAGTTATCTCCGGTTTTTTTAGGAATAGAGGTATCAACCAAAACATTTGCAAGCCCTAAATCAACTAAATTATATTTTCCGTCAACAGTATCTTTCCATGTCCATGCAGGTTTTGGATATGCTGGTAAGTGATGGTGTGGTATGCTAGCTTTATCAGGAATAAAAAATCCACCTCTTTTTCCC
Source organism: uncultured Bacteroidota bacterium (assembly GCA_903837285.1). Classification (GTDB taxonomy): domain Bacteria; phylum Bacteroidota; class Bacteroidia; order Bacteroidales; family GWA2-32-17; genus GWA2-32-17. The sequence goes on from CAILUD010000168.1 coordinate 13,935, forward strand.
CAGCTTCCTAATAATGCATTTAAAATTGCAACGGCACGCAATCTTTGAGTGTCGTCTCCATACCATGTTGTGTGTCTACCTGGGTGTATTATTACAGCAGGACTTGCATCGTGCATCGCTTTTGCTGTCTTTACAATAACATCAGGCTCAATAGTTGTAATACCAAAAGCCCATTCGGGTGTGAATGATTCTACATGTTGTTTTAACTGGTCGAATCCTTCACAATTTAATTCAACAAATTCTTTGTCGTACCATTCATTTGCAATTATAACATTAATCCATGATAATAGTAATGCAATGTCGGTAGCTGGTTTTATCGGCAACCAAAATTTTGACTTACTTGCTGCAGTCGAGAATCTTGGATCAACAGTAATTATTGACGCTCCTTTATCAATAGCATCACTCATTTCCTGTACCTGTGCATTGTGCATGTTTTCTCCAAGATGAGAACCAATAAGAACAAGACATTTTGTGTCTCTTATGTCAAGAGGTTCAGGTGAGCTTAAACCTGTTCCAAATGTAGCCGCATAGGCAACTTCACGTGGACCCATACATTGTGCAAATGAAGGTTTTGCTATATTATCTGATCCAAATGCTTTTAAAAGATTTGTAAAGTATTTTCCGCCTGAACCATGATGAAATAGTGCCATGCTTTCGGGGCCATACTTTGCAGAAATTTCCTTCATTTTTTTTGCAATTAAATCAAATGCCTCTTCCCAGCTAGCCTCTCTGAATGATTGCTTTCCCCTGTCGTTAATTCTTATTAAAGGTTTTTTTAAACGGTCTTTATCGTAATATGAACCTATTCCGCCAGTACCACGCGGACATAATCTTCCGTTACTATGTGGATCATCGTCATTCCCTATAATTTTCCATATCTTTTTATCCTTATCCAGATGTGTCCAACCAGCACATTGCCAGAAACATATTTCGCAATATGTAGGGAATCGTTTTAATTCTCCGTCGCTGTCTTCGTTAGCTGAATTAAAAAATTCATATAGCAGAGTTCCTGACAAAGCAAGACCGCCAATTCCCAATGAAGATATCTTTAAAAATTCTCGTCTTTGCATTTCATCTTATTAAAGTGTAAATATACGTTTTGAGTATCTAGAAATATAAATATATAGATATGTTTATAAACATATTTACAATAAAAATAAAAACACAGTTAAACAAACGAGCTATCTTTTTGTTTGAATGTATTATATAGAAATTTCAAGGCCTTTATTCCTGGATTATTTAACAAAACGACAATTGCGTGCACGTTAATATGATGCTTTACAACACATATATATTATAACAAAATATGTTTTTGGTTAAAAATAAAGAGTTTGAAAAAGTTCTTTTTGATCTCACCTTTCTAAAACATAAATATAGTTTTAATATAGAGTTAAGTTGTTCTTGATTAATACTTATCAATTGCTATTATTTTTCTTAATTCAGGAATAACATATTTTCTTCTAAGGTGAAGATTTTTGAATACCTTTTTTATTTTAATCAATACTTAAACATTTCCGATAATGAATCCAGCATGATAATTAGTCTGTTTATCAATAAAACCTATAATTTTCTGTTTTATGCATATTCCTTATTAATAATTGATTACTTTTGCAACCTTTTGATGAGAAAAATTAATAACTAACATAATACACATTATAATAAATGATTACAGTATCAGATCTTGGAATTCAGTTTGGGAAACGTATCTTATTTCAGGAGGTTAATTTAAAATTTACACCCGGTAACTGCTACGGCATAATTGGTGCAAATGGCGCAGGAAAGTCAACATTTTTAAAAATGCTTTATGGTGAAGTAGAAAACACAAAAGGTGCCATAACATTTGGCCATGGAGAAAGACTTTCTGTATTAAAACAAAACCATTTTGAGTTCGACGAACTGCCAGTTCTTACAACTGTTTTAATGGGGCATACAGTTTTATGGCAAATAATGAATGAAAAAGACACATTATATGCAAAGACTGACTTTACAGAAAAAGACGGAATTAGAGCATCAGAATTAGAAGAGAAATTTGCCGAAATAGATGGTTGGAATGCAGAAAGTGATGCTGCAAATCTTTTAAGTGGATTAGGAATAAAAGAGGAGCTTCATAATAAATTAATGAAAGAACTAAACGGTAAAGAAAAAGTAAAAGTTCTTTTAGCCCAGGCTCTTTTTGGCAAACCAGATAATTTACTTTTAGATGAGCCTACCAATGATCTTGATTTAGAAACTGTAAACTGGCTCGAGAATTATCTTTGTAATTTTGACAATACTGTTTTAGTAGTATCGCATGACAGACACTTTTTAGATTCAATTTGTACGCACGTTGTTGACATCGACTTTGGTAAAATTCAGCAATTCTCAGGAAACTACACTTTCTGGTATGAATCAAGTCAGCTAGCGTTAAGACAACAATTGACACAAAACAAAAAAGCCGAAGAAAAGAAAAAAGAACTTCAGGAATTTATTGCACGTTTTAGCGCAAATGCTTCCAAGTCGAAGCAAACTACCAGCCGTAAAAAGATGATTGAAAAGCTTAATATCGAAGAGATTAAACCATCAACCAGAAAATACCCGGGAATTATTTTTACACCAGGACGCGAGCCAGGTAACAATATACTTGAAGTTAAAAATCTTTCAAAAACAATTGACGGAAAAACATTATTCAAAAACTTAACTTTTACAGTTAATAAAAACGATAAAATTGTTTTTCTTTCACGTGACACAAGAGCCATGACCGTTTTATTTGAAATTTTAAAAGGGCATTTAGAGCCTGACCACGGCACTTTTGAGTGGGGGCAAACAATTGTAAAAGCATATTTACCATTAGAATATGAGTCATTATTTCAAAAAGAAATAATGCTTACCGATTGGCTGGGACAATTCTCTGAAGACACCACAGAAATGTATTTAAGGGGATTTTTGGGCAAAATGTTATTTTCGGGTGAAGAGATTTATAAAAAAGCCAATGTTCTTTCGGGAGGCGAAAAAGTTCGTTGTATGATTGCTCGAATGATGATACGTAATGCAAACGTTATGATGCTTGACACCCCAACAAATCACTTAGATTTGGAATCTATTCAAGCATTTAACAATACACTTATAAAATTTAAAGGCAATATTTTAATGTCTTCGCATGACCACGAGTTTATTCAAACAGTGTGTAATAGAATTATAGAAATTGCTCCAAAAGGCATGCTTGACAAGCAAATGGATTACGACGAATTTATTGTTGATGAGAAATTAAAAGAGATTAGAGAAAAGTTGTATTAATACCAATTCTTAATATGTATTAGTCCAATGTGAAATTTAATTTCAAAAACTCAATAGTCCTATACACTTCATTGCGGACTTACTTGTGCTGGTAGGCAAAATTAACTATTGCTCGTTAAAAATAATGAAACATCTACAATGTTTAAATTTCTGCATTAATTGTTTTTTTTACAATAATGTATCATCTACGATGATATACCCGTAGGGTATAAATAATTGTTAAAAAAAAAACTATATAAATTAAAGAACCTCGTAGAGGTTCCATAAATACTAATTTATATGTGTATCAGATAAAATTTCACCAACTCCTCGTCACTCAAAGTCTTCTTTGAGAGACTCTGAGGAAAGTGGAGTAAATTATTATTTTTCAATCAACATAAAACTATGTTGTTGACCTTTATAATTATTATAAATCAGAATTCTTTCTAATTTGTTAGAATTAGATTTACATTTAATAAAATGTTGAGGAATAATCTGATTATTTAAAATTTTTGAAGCGAGCCAAACCGAAAAAGCAGAAGCTGTAGGATATTCTCCACAATAATGTTTAAAACGAGCAATGCTTGTGTTATTATCAAAAATATTCTCGCAAACATTATAATAGTTTTGCAAACGATTATCGCCATTTTCACCTGTTAAAAACAAATCGATATTCTTATCAGGCGAAATGTTCTTTTCAATAAACAATTTTAATTGTTCGGCTACTTCCTCTGTATTATTAGTGTGCAAAGTTTTTATGGCTGAAATATTAGCGATAGAGTTTTCTTTGCAATTATTTACTACAAACATTGTAACTCCTTCGCCCGCTATTGTTCCTTTAGTCTCGTTTTTATATAATTTAGTATTGTCAATCTCTTCGTCTTTAAACCATCCACCAAGATTTTCGATATTATAATTATAGCTAGAGATTTCATCAACTCCGCCCACTAATAAATTAAACTCCAGATTTTCTCTCAGCAGCATTTGGGCATCAATTAAAGCATTTTCAAACGCCAAACCACGATGAACATGTGTAATGTTATAACATTTATTTTGATTAGTAATTCCAATCTGAGCAGCTATTGCATTTGGTGTACTTTGTACAAAATTAGTAGGAGTTAACCGTCCTTCTTCGAACTGAACAATCTGGTTAAGAAATTTAATACAATCTTCCATTCCACCATTTGCTGTACCTATAATTATTCCGTCAATATTTTTTGAATCCTTGATTAATGGCAAAGCAGCACCAACACCCATTCTTACAGCCTTACCCATTCTTCGTAAAACATTTAAGGGAATGTCGTCATATTTTGGTTCAACAACGTTCAGCATATTATTTACCGAAATATTTAATTTTTCTAAATCAACATCAGAGTATGTTTGTTGAGGCGAAATGCATGTTGATTTGTGAATATACATATCCTGAATTATTTTTTAGAAAAAATAAGTGAACTGCAATTACCACCAAATCCAAATGAATTTGTCATAATATGATCAAAAGAATGATTTTTATATTCTAAAAGAGGTATTAATCCTGTACTTTCAATTGGTGTAATAAAATTCAGACTAGGATAAATTTCCTGATTATTTAAAGCAATAATACTAAATACTGATTCAATAGCAGCAGCACCGCCTAAGCAGTGTCCGATTTTAGATTTAGTAGAGGCAAATGGTGGAACAGTTTCAAAAATTCTTTTCAAAGCCTTTCCTTCTACTTCGTCGTTATTTTCGGTTCCAGTGCCATGTGTATTTACATAACCAATTTGAAATGGAGAAAGATTTGCAGTTTTTAACGCACCTTTCATTGCTAAAAATGGACCATCACCGTTATCGGATAAAGCTGAAGGGTGAAAAGCGTCGTTTGAATTGAAATAACCGGAAAGTACTGCGTATATTTTTTTATCTATAACATCAGATTCTTTTTCCATAACAATAAACCCTGAACCTTCACCAAGATTTAACCCATTACGATTTTTGTCAAAAGGTTTGCAATTTTGAGGAGCAAGAATACCTAAAGAATTAAATCCATTTATTGTAAATTTTGCCAGACTATCAACACCTCCAACTATTGCACGATTTGCATAACCATTATTTATAAGTCGTGCTGCAAACATTAATGCATTAGCAGACGAAGAACAGGCAGTATTAATAGTATTACAAACACCTTTTACTCCGAGTTGATTTTGTAAAAATAAAGTTGTTGATCCACAATCATAAGAACTTACATATTCGGAACCATTATCTTTTGAGTTTGCATCCTGAAATAATTCATCGGTTAAACACATGCCGCCAACTGTATTTGCAACAATTAATGCAGTGTCATAAGATTTAATTTGAACTTCTTTTAGTTTGCTATCGTTAACCGCCTCATTTAATGCATGAAGAGCAAGAAGCGAAGTTCGCGTAATTCCTTTGTTTTTAATACCTAAACGATTTTTTAATTGCTCGTTTTCAATTTTAATTTCGCCAAACTTTAAAGTTTCAGAATAAATGGTTTTAAATAATTGTAATGAAGATAAGCCACATTCTGCCTTTACAAGAGCGGTATGATTCGTTTCAGCAAATTCACCTAGCGCACTAATAACACCAATTCCTGTTATTACAATCCGGCTCATGAATAATTCTATTTTGCACGATGTTCTTGAATATAATCTAACATTGAATTAATATCAGCCAATATCTTTCTTCCATCTTTTGGGTCTTGAATTTTAATTCCATATTCTCTTTCCAGCAAAACTATTAATTCAATAGAATCGATAGAATCCAGACCTAAACCATCACCAAAAAGTGGCTGATCGTCTTTAATGTCATCGGGAGTCATTTCAAGAAGGTTTAAATACTTGATGATATGATTCTTTAACTGAAGTTTTAATTCTTCTCTTTCCATTTTACACTAAAATTACATAAATAGTAAGCAAAGATAAAACATTTATTATATCATTTAATTTTAACGCCAATTAATTTTTGACAATGCTTTGAAAGCATTTTTTTCGATTTCAGCGACTTCCATTAAAAAGTTGCTCATATCGTTAAAATCTTGTTGTGATGTAATTCTTCCTTTAAAAATTCCTGCTGCCTGTACAGCCGAAGAGCGCCATAAATCGCCTGATTTTGTAAATTGTTCTGAGATTTTTAATAGCTCCTCCTTTGGATGAAACTGATATGATTGTTGTAAAAATGCAGCATAAATAAAACGAAATCCGCCACCACCTGTTCCTATTTCTTCCTGCATTCTAACAAGTTGAGCTAAATAAATGCCTGCTCCTTTAACACCAAGTTTATCTCTCCATTTTGTTATTTTTCGGGCAGTATATTTAATTCCACTTATGCCAGCTATTCCACCTGGAATATGAAGCATATCACGAACATTTCGCTGAATACCCTTTGTTATTGCATATCGTATCTGTTCGTCGGTTACTTCTGTTTTTATTTTTGGATAGTAAAGTTGTCCTTTTGGTGCAAGCATTCCTTTTGCAAAACGAACTCTTTGTAATTCATATGTACTAAGAGTAGTTGGCGTTTCCATTACAGGGTCGCTAATTAAATAATTATCATCTTCTTTTCCAAAAACAACAATATTATGAGCGTTAAAATGAAAACGGTATTCTTTAGGGAAATATGTTAGGAAATATACTCCAACCTGACAACCTACTGGCTGACCAGATTTCAGACAATCGTCAAGGAAAGTTTGTGCTTCGTCTGGAGAGCTAAATTTTTTCCTTATAACATCAATCCCTAATGATTTGCAAGTACGTTTAAAAATAAGTCCCGGCATTGTTCTGTATGAAATTGCGGGACCGTTATTAACCTTTATAAACGGGATATAAATAAAAAACAAACCAGAACCAATACCAAAAGCTAAAGGTTCAGTTATTTTGCTAAATCCTTCATGTCGTAACAGATTAGAGGTAACACCGTTTTCACAATGCGCAGACTGTATATGTTCAAAGTTAATCTGCATTAAAAATTGGATTTTTTAATTCGTTAATATTAACTTCAAATAGTTTAGCATATTTCTGAAGTTTGTTATCAGATAACTTATTGAAACAATTAGGTTTTAAATGTCTTTTTACCTGCCATTTCCAGTATCCTGTATAAGATGCGACAATACCTATATCCATTATTTTTTTTTCCATGTAAAAAAGAATAGGACTTGCTTTGCCGCTTTTAACATCATCGATAGCTTTTATTAACCTATTATCAATATCCTGCCATGTAACATCTAAAGCAGTTGCCTTAACTTCCCATCCTCTACTTTGAACTGTAGTATATTTTCCCGACTCATCTGTTGCATAACAAATGTCAGTTGTAAAATCATCTAAACCGCTTGGATCCTGAGGGATGTCCTTTTTCTCCATTTAACAAACTGTCAATAAACCATACATGTAAGAGAACCTTGCACTTTCGGGAACAGTAAGAAATATTTTATTTCCCTTTACTAATTTTCCGCTATTAAATAATTCCTCTATCATTAAATAAATTGATCCAGCACCAACATTTCCAACAGAACTTAAATTAGTAAACCATTTTTCCTGTGGAATATGCATACCATTCTTATCCAGCATTTCGGCCATTTTGCTTCTGAAAAACTCACTTGACATATGAGGTAAGAAATAGTCAATATCCTCAGGTTTTAAATTATGTTTTTCAAATAATGATATAATTTTATCGAAACCAAAAGATACTATTTTATTGCTTAATAGTTTTACATCTTGTTTTATAGATAAAATAGAATTATCAATAATCTCATTACTCGAATAATCCATATAACTTTTTAAAGTACCATCTTCATTTTTTTCTGCTGCCATATACATACAGGACTCTACAAGATGCGCATATGAAACACCATCTAAAAATTCAACCTTTAAACTAATTCCGTTTTCGTTTTTTTTATTTGTCAACTGAACTACTGCAGCACCATCTGATAACATCCAACGCAAAAAATCTTTGTCAAATGTTATATACGGATTTTTTTCTGCTTCTATTAACTTTTGTGTTTCTTCTTCAAAAACATCTGAACGAAGAATTCTGGATAATCTTTCAGATCCAGTGGCAACAGCATTTGTAGCTTCTCCAAGTTTTACCGACATCCATGCATATTTTAAAGCATGCATTCCCGAGCAACACACTCCCGACGGAGAAACAACTTCCATTGCATTTGTTTCGGGTAACCATCCATGAACCATTACGCCATGTGAAGGCATCATCTGATCGGGAGTTGAAGTTCCACAGGAAATTAAATCTATTTTTTTAAGTTCTTCAACATTATTGTCAAATAAATTTCTAATAGCCAACGCAGTCATTTGAGAATTTGTATGCGTTGCAATTCCATTTTTGTCGATTGCGTAATACCTGCATTTAATGCCATTATTTCTTAAAACAATACATTTTGACTTTGAAACTTTTTTATTTATAAGCCCTAAATAATCTTCCATCTCATCATTTGAAACAGGATTATTTGGTAAAAATTTTGCTGCTTTATTAATATATACTTCGTTAATCATGCTAAATTTTAATACTTTACTGACAAATAAAATTCTTTTTTCCTTTTAATTCTACCTAAAAGAAAAGGTTTGAAAAA